>JBBSIX010000277.1:0-4393 GCA_038231875.1 Chloroflexia bacterium
GGGGGGGTTCTGCTTCGCAATTCAGGCTTCGCAATTCAGGCATCAGCGTAGCAGAGTGCATTTCGGTCTCCGTCACTGCGGCCCGCGCTTCGCTCATGCCCGGCTCGTCGAGCGTTAGGGCGCTGCCTGGAGCTTTAGCGAGCACCAGGCGGCGCATGGCAGTACGCAGGCTGTGAGGGTTTAGCGGCTTGAGCAGGTAGTCGTCCGCGCCCAGCTTCTTGCCGAACTCCTTTTGGTCTACCACGGAGATGATCAACACGGGGATATCTTTGGTAAGCGGATTCTTCCGAAGCTGTTGGAGCACCTCCCAACCGTCGAGCCTGGGAAGGAGTACATCCAGGGCAATGGCGGCAGGTTGTAGATCGAGGGCAAGCTCCAGCGCCTCGTCGCCGGTGGAGGCAAGCGCCACCTTGAAGCCCTCCATTTCAAGCAATTCACAGATGATCTCGCGCTGGTCGGCGTCGTCCTCAGCCACCAACACCGTGCCGAGCGCCGGCCTGGTGGCATCTTCCCTCACATGGCGTTTGGAGATCGTAGTGGGCGCTGATTGCGCATCAGGAGGATAAGGGCCGGGGGCCATCGGCAGGCTGAACAGGAAGGTGCTGCCCCGGCTGATTCCCCGGCTGGTGGCCCACACCTGCCCACCGAGCAACTCCACCAGGCGGCGCACTATCGTCAGGCCGAGGCCCGCCCCGCCCGACCGGCGCTTGACGGTGGTGTCCACCTGGTAGAAACGGTCCCAGATGCGCGCAAGCTGGTCGGCACCCAACCCGACCCCCGTGTCATGCACAGTGACGACTACGCTCCTGGCCGCGCCCACAGGAGGGGCGGCTGCGGGTGGTTCTGCATGCAGCGGGTCGCCCGGCTCCAACTCCGAATGGTAGGCGTCCAGGGTGATTGTGCCGCCGGGGGTAAACTTTATGGCGTTCGACACAAGATTCTCTATTACTTGATGGAGCTTCTGCTCGTCGGCCATCACTTGATTAATGCGCCGCTGCGGCAGCATGTTGTTGATGGATACTCCGGCGTTGACGGCCAGGATGCGAAGTTGGGCGAGGGTGCGCGACACCAGATCAGTCAGGTCCAGAGGTTCAGTGTGCAGTTGCACCGTCCCCGAGTCGAGCTTCGAGACATCCAGCAGGTCGTTTATGAGCCGCAACAGGCGGTCGGCATTGGCGCGCACCGAGGTCAGCACTTTGGCCTGCCGCTCGCCGAGGCCGCCGTGTACCCCTCGCATCATAAGGTCGCTATATCCGATGATGGCAGTAAGTGGGGTGCGTAGTTCGTGGCTCACGATGGAGAGGAACTCATCTTTGAGCCGCTCCACTACCTTCTCCTGAGTAATATCGTGGAAAACGGCCACCGCACCGCTGATTTGGCCCTGCAAATCGGTCAGGGGTGCGCAGCTAACCCTTATAATGGTTTCATCGCCGGCCGGCCTGAGCACCGTCAACGTTTCGGCATGCACCGTTTCACCCATCAGGGCGCGCACCACAGGCAGTTGCTCAGTATCGAAGGGCTTGCCCGCCTCGTCACGCAGCCCATAACGCTCCACATGCAGGTCGGGGGTAAGGCCGGCAAGCGAGCCTCTGCCCAGCAGTTGCTCGCCCGCAGGGTTGATCCTTACTATACTACCTTTCTCATCGAAAATAGCTACCCCATCGGCCATGTGCGAAAAAACAGCCTCAAGTTCTTCGGCACGCGCACGGGCATCTCGTTGGGAGCTATAGGCGCGCTCACGCGAAAGCACCGTATCGGTGACATCGTAGGCGATAAGCATAATCACCCGCTCGCCACCCTCGCCTATGCCGTCAACCGGCACTGCCGTCCAGTTCCAGTAAGAAACGCCCAGGCGGGGGTCGTCGGATTGAAACTGCTCGAACGAAACGGCCTCGCCGCTATCATAAACCTGCTCCAACAGCCGCAAGGTGGCCTGGCGCTGCTCACTATCGTTGGGATTAATCTCTGTAGCAGGCAAGCCTACGAGAGGGGCGCCGCTTCGATACGGCTCCGGCATGTACAGGCTGAACCTGCTGTTGGCAAGCACTATGCGGTATGCGGGAGGCGGGCCAAGCACGATCAAGATGCCGGGATAGTTCTCGATCACGCGCTCTAAGAAGGCTCTCTGCGAGTGCTCACCCTCGGAGGCACGCGCCTGCTCGATAGCCATCGCCAGGCCGTTCGCCACAACCGAGGCCATCTGCACCTCCTGTTGCCGCCAATGGCGGGGGGTGCGGCTGCCGAAAGTGAGAGCGCCGCATGCCAGGCCTTTTCTCATGAGGGGCACGGAAAGCACCGACACGCCGCCTTCCGCCGTATGCACGGGGAAATCCTCGGCGGGCAGGCTTTCAATTTGGCCGATGCCTTCGAGGGTAATCGGATTGCGAGCCTCGAAGGCGCGTGCGGCTGTGCCTCGGCCTCTCAGGTAGTGTTGCTGCTTGTAGGCCTCCGTTCGATAGCCGTCCACCGCCAGCCAGTGGGTCGCACCGTCGTTGGTCACGGTGGTCAGGTTGGCGTAGTCGGCCCCCAAGCCGGCGCGCACGCTCTTCACCATAGCGTCCAGCAGGTCTTGCAAATTCGCATGCGCGCCAAACTGTAGGCCAAGCTCGCGCAAGACCCGTGCTTCCTCGCGGTTCCCAATGGCTTCCGACGTCTCCTCAGCACGGGCCAGGATGTAGCCGGCTGCCTCGGCAAAGCCGACGAGGGTCTTGAGGTCCGGGGGGGAGGACGGATCAAGCACGACCAGACGCGCGAACTCTCTACCCTGGTGTAGAGCCGGCACCACAATATCCGCTTCGTTCTCTTGATACGGCCTGCCCGGTGAGGGGTTGGGCTGCCCGGACGATACCAGCACCACACACGCTGAGTCTGCATGCGGCGTTACGAGGCACACATGCGTCCCGAGCACGCTGCGAACAGCCTCAAGCAAGCCATGTAAGGCGGTGTACGGCCCATGAGGCAACGCTTTACCCTTGTCGTCTTCGTTATCTACAGCCTGCATAGGCACCAACTCTGTCTATAATTAAGCTCTACATCCTCATGACAACACGCCGGTACGCCTCTGCGTATTGCATGCCAAACGGCTCACCCACCTGGGCGGCGCGCGTCTTGACCCGCTCCGCAAGCTCTTTGGCTTCGCCCACCTGTGTGACATGCAATTTCAGTGCCTCGACCTTATCGTCTATGGTGCTGCTTATGTCTACCAACACATTTGGCTGGTCGGTCCCCCACAGATAGATTTCTTTGACCTTGTGCGGCTCCAGCCCCTCCTGTATCTGTTCGGAGAACTGAAGGGGATCGCGAGCGGTAGGGTAGATAGCGTCAACTGTGGCCTGGCCGATGGCGCGGTGGTCGGGGTGGTTGATAAACTCGTTGTTGTAAAAGAGGGTGAGGGGATCGTGGGTCATCACAGCGTAGGGGCGATATTTGCGAATCATGTAAGTAACGGCCCCGCGCAGGGCGAGGTTGGGAAGCAATTCACCGTCGCCGAAACGCAAGAACTCCACCTGGGTCACACCCAGGCGAGCCGCCGCGCCGCGCTGCTCCTCCTCGCGCAGATTGCTCAGGCGGTCCCCCGTCATCTGACGGTCGGCGGTGCCTTTGTCCCCACTGGTCGCCACCACGAAGATCACCTCGATGCCCGCATTCACCCAACGGGCCACCGTGCCGGCGGAGGAAAACTCGGGGTCGTCGGGGTGGGCAGCTACCAGCAGCACACGCCTCTGCTCCTGGGGCCATTCCTCCTCTGTGGGACCGGGCCGCTCGATGGGAAGCATCACAGGCATGAGCGAAGCGGGGGCCGATGCGGGGGTCGTGCCTGCGCCGGCCTGCTGGGCTGGGGTGGCGGATAGTTGGGTTATAGTGCGCTGTGCCGGCTCCTCGCCGGTTCTTTTGCTGTCTGTATCCGACATTGTTATGCGTCTCCTCTGATTCGTCTCCTCCGCTGATCGTGACGGCACGAGGCCGGCAATCGCGAGTGCTATATTTACTCCTACGGGTATAACACTCCTTGCCGCACCGCGTCAAGCCTTGTACAATCGCCGTATGGACGAGATAAAGCTGGACAGTATGGTATTCTTCGGCAGGCACGGGGTGAACCCTGAGGAGAGGGAGTTGGGGCAGCGCTTCGGGGTGAGCCTATCGGTGTGGCTGGACCTTTCGGCAGCGGCAGAGAGCGACGCGTTGGAGAGCACCGTCAGCTATGCAGCCCTCTACAAGCTGGTGCGGGCGGAGGTAGAAGGCGAACCGAGCAGGCTCCTGGAGCGCCTTGCGGGGCGTATACTACAGCGCGTGCTCCAGCTGGACGAGCGCATCGAACAGGCACAGGTGGAAGTAACCAAACTCAACCCACCCCTGAAAGGTAGTACCACTGTGCGGGCCGGCGTGGTGATGA
>JBBSIX010000278.1:0-4388 GCA_038231875.1 Chloroflexia bacterium
CTGTGCCGCCTCCACCACCGCCCGTGGGCACTGTCCCGGCCACTCCGCCGCCTACCTCCACTCCCGCGCCGACACTGCCGCCCTACATACCACCTACACCACCTCCACCACCGCAACCAATGACTGTTGTGCCCCTTTCGCCTTCGCCCCAAGCTTCTCCCACCACCAATGCGACATCGGTCGCCACCTCTGTTGCCAAACCGTCAGGAGGCGCAGCAAGCAACATCAATAACATCAACATAGCGTGGGGGGTTGAGACGGATAATGACCTAACTATCTGGGGCGGCACTTACAATGAGGAGCCTGCTCCAAGCATCTCGGCTGCCAGGCCCATAATCACATGGAAGTCCTCGCTCAGGCTCCTGGATATGGCCGTTTCGCCTGACCACCAGTCGCTTGCCGTGCTGACTATGCAGGCAGTCATTCAGGAAGAAGGCGTTTATCCAACTTGGCTTTCAGTAATTGATCTGACTAACAGCACTGTCCAAGATATACCGGATTACAACAACATAGATCTTTATACTAAAGCGTTTTGGTTGCGGCCGGAGAGAATCCTAGGCTGGCTCGACAACGACAGACTTGTAGCCGGTGTAGGTAACGCCTGGGTTGCTACAAAGAATGGAGCAACATATTCAAGAATAGTTTATTCTTCAACAGAATCTGTTGCCTTTCAAACCGCTCTATCACCGAATGGCACAACGTTCTTCTCATTCGATAGGGATGGATATTGGTTATACAACGCAGATGGTAGTAATCCGCGCAAGGTAATTGATATAACCAATGCTAGAGCCGCCTCTGTACCAACTTGGTCCCCGAACAGCAGTTTGATTACCTTTATCGCGCCTAAGCAGTTTTTGAGCGACTCTGGGACGGTTTTGGTTGATTACCACAACATGGGAGTATGGCTGCACAACCCAACTGATGGCTCACAGAAGTTGATAAGTGGGGAAGACACTTGGAACGTTGATCCGACTTGGTCTCCTGACAGTTCCCAAATTGCTTACCTAAAAGCTGATCGGCCTGTAACAGATGCGGATCATCTCTACACGCAACAACCTGAAGCTATAGATACGAACATCTTTGTTGCCGATACAAAAGGCTCCTCACCTAAGCAATTGAGTCGCTTTGCTAGCGTCAGGAATAGCGGCTTACAATGGACGCCAAGCGGTAATCTGCTACTGGCCTCGACAGCAAATAGCACGAATGGCTTGCGAGCCATCACTTTTTTAGCGGTTGAGATGGGCACAACCACAACGCTGGTAAACGGCGCCACGGGCGAGTCTCTAGTACACCCACTGCTTTTTGGCTCGGCGTTGAAACCTGGCATGCCAAAGGTGGGTAACGGAGACGTACAACCGTAACATACAGCAACATACAGCTACAAGATACTACCAATCGCCCGCCTTACGCTTTTGCCCCACAGCCTGCGCCGCTTGACCTCGGCGTCGTGGCGGCTGGTGCGGGGCCACATCTCGCGGAACATGTACCACTGGTCGGGGTGGCGGCGGATAATCGCCTCCATGCGGTTGACAATCTCCTGCGTCACCCTCTGGATGTCGGCCTCCTTGTCGCCCGTCAGCAGCGGTGCATACTCGATAGGCTCCTCGAACGCGCCCGAAAAGGTCTTGTCGCCGCGCCTGCGTACGCAGTAGCCCACCGTGAGGCTCGCGCCCGTCTTGATTGCGATGGCGGCGGGGCCTGGGGGTAAGTATGCCGTTTCGCCGAAGAACTGCACCGGCACGCCTTCCTCCGGCTGCGGGCGGTCGAACATCAGCATCACGATCTCGTTGCGCTTGAGAGCCGTGAATATCTGCTTGAGCGACCCGGCTTCCAGCTTGATAATGTTGATGCCGTGCCGCTCACGTGTGCCGTTGATAAGGTCGTTCATGCGCTTCGGGGTGAACGTGTCGGCCACCGCATGCAAAGGCAGGCCATGATGCCCAAGCAGCGCCCCCGCCAGGTCCCAGTTGCCGATGTGCCCACTCACCACGATCACGCCCTTGCCCCGGCTGAGGGCATTGTCCAGGTTCTCCCAACCCCTCTGCGGGGCTATAGCCCGGTCTATATCGTTGTAGTCGAGGTGGGGGAAGCGCAGAAAGTCCACCAGCGTCTTGGCATAGTTGCGAAACGAGTCGCGGGCCATCTCTTTCACAACCTGCCAGTCGGCATGTTCGCCCAGCACCCGGCGCATATTGCTCACGGCGTTGGCCGAGTGCCGCTTCCAGGTTAGATAAACGAAATCACCCGCCAGCGCGCCGATCCAGTACCCGATGCGTACCGGCAGCTTCCCCGACACGTAGCTTACCGACCGGTAAGTCCAGTACCGGAAGCCCTGCCAGACGTGATTCACAACCTTATTCATCGAAACTCCGCTCTCTGTAGTTACCGAGTACCGGACCCCGCTAAGGAACCCGGTACTCGCTATTCAGCGCTTACTTCCGCCCGTTCGCAGATGCCGGGGCGCCGGCTACGTCGGAGGGAGGAACAGGTTGGGTGTTGCCGTCGGGGCTGTCCGAGCTAGGCAGGGCAGCAGGCTGGGTCACAGTATCGGCCAGTTGGGCCATGTGGGCCTCCGCGCCGTCGGCGGGGCGGTTCTTGGTAGAGGCATAGCGAGCGATAAACTCCTCCACCATGTCGTGCGCTTCGTCGTCGGTGAACTGCACAGGCGGGCTTTTCATAAAGTAGGAGGAGGGGGCCTCCAGCGCGCCGCTCACGCCGTTGTCCAGGGCCAGCTTGAGGCAGCGCACGGCGTCTATCACCACGCCCGCCGAGTTGGGCGAGTCCCACACTTCCAGCTTCAATTCCATGTGCAGGGGCACATCGCCAAAGGTCGTGCCTTCGATGCGGATGTGGCACCACTTGCGGTCTTCGAGCCAGGGCACGTAGTCGGAAGGGCCGACATGCACGTTCTGCTCGCCGAGGTCGTAGTCCAACTGTGAAGTAACGGCGTTGGTCTTGCTGATCTTCTTCGACTCCAGGCGGGAGCGTTCGAGCATATTGTAGAAGTCCATATTGCCGCCGAAGTTCAGCTGATAGGTGCGGTCAATCTTCACGCCGCGCTCGCGGAACAGGCGGGTGAGCACGCGATGGGTGATGGTAGCCCCCACCTGGCTCTTGATGTCGTCGCCGATGATAGGCAGTCCCTTGTCCTCGAACCGCTTGCGCCAGTAGTCCTCGCGGGCGATGAACACCGGAATGCAGTTGATAAAGCCTACTCCGGCCTCAAGAGCCTGCTCGACGTACCACTTGGTCGCCATCTCGGAGCCGACGGGCAGGTAGTTGATCAACATATCGGTCCGTGTATCGCGCAACACCTTGATGATATCGGCGGTCTGGCCGGGGGCCTTCTCTATGACCTGAGAAAGGTACTGCCCCAGGCCGTCGTGGGTCATGCCGCGCATCACAGGCACGCCCAAGTTGGGCACGTCGCTGAACTTGATCGTATTGTTGGGCTTGACGAATATCGCCTCGGACAGGTCTTTGCCGACCTTGTTCTTGTCTATATCGAAGGCGGCGCTGAACTCTATATCGCTGATATGGTATCCACCCAGGCGATTGTGCATCAGGCCGGGGATAAACTGGTCATCGGGTGCGTCTGCGTAGTACTGCACGCCCTGTACGAGCGACGAGGCGCAATTTCCTACGCCGATAATGGCGACCCGTATCTTCTTCTTAGCCATTGTTTATGTATTCTCCTTTTCATGCCCGTATGCCGAGCAGCATGTGAAATCCAACCTGTACAGGCGCGTGTGCGCCTAAAAACTAGTTACCCACTGGAAAAGCTCTCTGTACTCGTTGAGGCGTTCGCGGTCAAGGCGGTAGATGCGCCGGCGGCCCTGGCGAGTGGGCGTCACTAGGCGAGCGCGTTTGAGGATATGCAGGTGCCAGGAGGTGAGCGGCTGGGATAGCATCAGCCGGTCGGACAGTTCAAGTACCCCCAGGCCGTCCACCTGAGACAGCTCTTGCAGAATTGCCAGGCGGTTCACGTCAGTCACGGTCTTCACGAACGGCCTGAGCCGCCACACGCCGGCAGCCTGCTCCTCCGACAGGATCGGGGGCACAAACTCGCCGGCCTGCTTTCGGCTGCCGGCTTCGGTATCGGGTTTAGTCTTGTTCAAAGATGTTATACTGCGGTCCAACCGTCCCTCACTCTCCTACGTCCTCCGTGCTCAATAATACATAGAACTCCGCTTATATAGTAATCCATTTATATATTGGTGTCAAGCGCCGGGCGGCACGTAAGCGGTCAGACCGCTTACGGCAACACGTGTGCCTGGCACAGAAGCAGCACAAATCCTATAATACCTTGATTGCTAGATAAGATTAACACAAGCCAACGCAAGAAGAGAGGCAAGGACCTTGATCTCAAAACCAGGATTGGTGCGGGC
>JBBSIX010000279.1:0-4378 GCA_038231875.1 Chloroflexia bacterium
GATGTTCGAGTGGCGGGGCAGCGCGGCCTGGTCTATCTTGACTACCGGGCCGACCATGACGATCTGCCACTCCGGTTGGGCTTGAGCTATCCGAGCGAGCAGTTCGAGGTCCATCCGCTCGTCTATCACGCCAAAGAAACCTAGGCGTGGATGAGGGATAGGGGCCTGGTCGTCAGGCTCTTTCAGGCTGCGCGCCTCGGCGAAGTGGCCGGCGTCAACGCTGCTGGGAAAGCAGTGAAGATTAGGGTGTCGGCCCAGCTTGGCCCGGTATAGGCTGGGGCCTCCCGTAAACACCACGTCGGCCCAGCGGAGAAGCTCGGCCTCTCGGGTTTTTAGCTCCTGGGGTGCGAACTTGAAGGCCGAAAGCTCGTCCATAACGTCGAACACCACCGCCCTGGGTTGTAGCAGCCGAGCGAGGGGCAGGGCCATCGGGGTGTACAGCCAGACCACATATTCGCTCAACTCCTCTTGCTCCAGCAGTTGCCGAAGCATGGGAGCCAGCACAGGCAGTTGGCGTTGGTTGAATCCCCATTCCTTGACCGGCGTGTGAGGCTTGGCTACCAACACGTTCCTGGCGGGCTTGCTGTACTCCCAGTGGGCCGTGTGCGTTTCGTCCAAAACAGGTTCTTCGATGAAAACTACCTGCCTGTTTTGGGCCAGCCTGGACAGCAGGTGTTGAGGGCGCTGGTACACGAAATCCCAGCGTAGATGGGAAAAAACGATGATGGGTAAATTGGGACGCATAGATACTCCACGCTAGAAAGGATTCTGCGACGATGCAGGCTTCAGCAAGGTGCTTCTAGGCAATTGGTGTGCCAACTCGTGTAATTGCGCCCAAATGTGCTAAGGTTCGTGCATAGCGGCGGCAGCAAATTCTTCTTCTACATTGCTGCACGCGGGGTTGCTGTTCCAGCACGGGGTAGGAACAGGACAAAAGGTGGTCTGGTAATTGCTAATCACTCGATTATTCGGCGGCAAACCGCTTCCGCCGGACCGGTGTTGTTCTGAGGGAGGTAGTATCGTGCCGGAAAACCGCAGTCTCGTCGAGCAGATAACTAAGCTGCCTGTGCCCCAGGGTTGTCTGGCGGTGTGGGCGCTGGGCCAGCAGGGTTACTTGTTCAAGGGAGGTGGGCGGGTAATCGCGATAGACCCGTACCTCTCCAACTATGTGGAGGAGTTAGCCCCCGAACCGCCGGGCGCATTCGCACGCCAGGTTCCTATCGTGGTGCAGCCTGATGCGCTGGGCATGGTGGACCTGGTTTTTGTCACGCACGCCCACGCCGACCACTGCGACCCTCGTACCCTGCTGCCTCTCTTGCAGGCGGCTCCCCAGGCCCGACTGATCGCTTCGTACCGGGCAAAGGAGTTGCTGGTGGGCGAGGGGGCCGACGCCGGCAGGATAGAGGCGCCTCTCGTTGATAGGCCGGTGAGCTATGCCGAAGGGCTGACGGTGACGGCTATACCTTCCGCCCACTACGGTTTCGAGCCGGACGCGCAAGGCAACCCCGCCTATTTGGGCTTTATCTTCAACATAGGCGAGGTCAAGCTGTACCACTGCGGCGACTCGATTGTTTACAGTGGCCTGCTGGAGAGGCTCAAAGGGGAAGCGCTCGATATTGCTTGTTTGCCGATCAACGGGCGCGACTGGTTCCGCGAGCAGAATGACCTTGTGGGTAATATGAACTACCGAGAAGCCGCCGACCTGTCGGCAGCCGTCGGCGCGTGTGTGCTCTTGCCCGGCCACAACGACATGTTCGCCGCCAACAGCGTCAATCCCGCCTACTTGCTGGATTACCTTACCACCCACCACCCGCGCCAACGGGTCCACTTTTTGCAGGCCGGCGAACTGTACTACTACGTAAGCGACGGAGCACGGGCGGGGGCCGAGAACTCCTTTTTCGGTTATCTTTAGCCCTGCAAAAGCGACTCCGCGCCGTCAATCCACACTTCCGTGCCGCTGATGTGGTCGGCGGCGTCGGAGGCCAGGAACAGTACCAGTCGCGCCACCTGCTCCGGTTGACCGGGCTTGCCGTCGGTGAGGGGCACGGCGCCCTCCGGGTACTCCACCGGCTCTTTTGCCTTGTCCAGGTCGCGATGCACGGCGCTCTCATCTATGTGCGTTTCGATCCAGCCTGGGCAGATAACGTTGACGCGCACTTTGTCTTTGGCAAGCTCCAGCGCCGTCATCTTCGCGAAGGCCACCTGCCCCGCTTTGGAGACCGAGTAGGCGGTGGCCCCGCTGTTGCTGAAGGTGCGGGTGCCGTTCACCGAGGCGGTGATCACCACCGAGCCACCCCGCTTCTTGAGATAGGGTAGGGCGCACTTCACGGTGAGAAAAGTGCCCGTGAGGTTGGTGTCCAACGTATCTTGCCACTCGGACAGCTTTAGCTCGTCCAGGGGCGCCCACACCCCGTTGATGCCGGCGTTGGCGAACACTATATCTATGCGCCCCCACTTTTGGGCCAACTGCTCCACCGCGCTCTGCACCTGGTCTTGTTTGGAGACATCGGCGGCCAGGTCGAGCGCCTCGCCGCCGTCGCCTTCAATCTGCCGCTGTACCTCCTGCGTTTCATTGGCGTCCAGGTCGAGCACGCCTACTTTCGCGCCCTCCTGTGCCAACAATAGGGCTGTTGCCTTGCCTATGCCCGAACCCGCCCCCGTTACCAGGGCTACTTTGCCGCCCAGTTTCATCTGTTCGCTCCTTTTATTGCGTTGTTTTCACAAGCTGTTCCATAGCAGGGGCAAGAGCTATGCCAGACCGGAGGTCGCCCGCGAAAGGCCGTGTTCTTTGTCTCGCTCTGAGCGCTGTGCCGCCTCCTTGACCAACCATCTTCTGCTATAATAGTGGCGTAGGCCGCAGCGTAGTGTATTGTAGCTGCCTAACCGCTGTGCATAGGCTACCCTCTGGAGGACAAAACATGGCTGCACCATCGGCTGCTCCTATCGCGTCGAACTCGGTAATCCTTACAGCCCAGGATGCGGGGGAACGGGTGTCCCCCGTCGCGGTGGGGTCGTGGGCGCTCTACGACTTCGCCAACACCATATTCTCGCTGAATATAATCAGCATCTACTTTCCTCAGTTCATCGTCAACGACCTCAAGCTGGTGGACGCCTGGTACGCCTTTCCGATGTCGGCTTCCCTGCTCATCGTGGCGCTAATCTCGCCTTTGCTCGGCTCCTTCTCGGACCAGGCCGGCAGCAAGCGCATGCCCTGGCTGATCGGCACCACCTTGTTGTGCGTCTTTATGACAGCCTCGATGGGGCTGTTCTCCGATCTCGGCATCATTGTGGCGACTCTTGTGCTGGCGAACATAGGCTACCAAACCGCCCTCGTCTTTTACGATGCGCTTCTCCCCTCGGTCAGCACCACGCTTAACTGGGGCAAAGTGTCGGGGCTTGGGGTGGGCCTGGGCTACCTGGGGGCGCTCCTGGGGGGCTACGCGGTTCGCCTGTTCCTGGGCGAGGGGAGCACGAACCAGCAGGCATTCGTGCCCACTGCCTTGCTTTTTCTGGCTTTCTCCCTGCCTTGCTTTCTCTTTGTGCGCGAGCGGCGTAAGCCCAGGGAGGCTGAGGCCGTAAGCCGGCGGATTACCTGGCGGGATGGTTTTCGGCAGACCTGGCGCACGTTGGGCGAGGCGAGGCGGGTTCCCGGCCTCTTTATCTTTCTGGTTGCCAACTTCTTCTACTCGGACGCGCTCAACACCGTGATCGTCGCTATGGGGGTCTATTCCACGCAGGTGATCGGCTTCAAGAGCGCCTTCGATGTGCTGGCCCCGGCTATCGTGGCGGCTGTGGTCGGCTCGCTGCTCTTTGGGCTGGTGACGGATTGGCTTACTTCCAAGAGGAGCCTTGTGTTGAGCCTGCTGATGTGGGTGGGGGTGTTTGTGGCCGCGATACTCGTCACAGACCCCACCATTTTCCAGTGGGTCATCGCGCCGTTGGCGGGCGTGGCCCTGGGCAGCACCTGGACAGCCGCACGCACTATGATGATCGAACTCAGCCCTCCGGCCAAGCTGGGGGAGTTCCTGGGCATCTACAATCTGACCGGCAAGTTCTCTGCTGTGCTGGGGCCTGTGCTGTGGGGCACTACTCTGCTGATACTCGATCCCAGGCAGTACGGGCGGTTCGCCTACCAAATAGCTATCGGCACTCTACTGCTGATGGTGCTGGTCGGGCTGGGCCTGCACCTGCTTACCCCGAACGTGCGGCGGCAGCGCGCATAGTACGGAGTTCATAAGCATCGCAGTTGTGGCTAGGGCTATGGCCGAAGGGTAAGTGTTCATTCTTTACCAGTCCTGTACCCCAAGTCTGAACACTTAGGCAAAAGAAAACGGGCAAAGACTTGTGTGTCTTTGCCCGTTTTCCATCTCTGCCCCAC
>JBBSIX010000280.1:0-4356 GCA_038231875.1 Chloroflexia bacterium
AGAGGCCAAGAAGCTGGCTGACGATATTTACAACAGGGCCAAAGCGGGCGAGGACTTCGATAAGCTCGTGAAGGAATACTCCGACGACTCGCCGACGGGCATCTACCAGATGGCGAACAAAGGTGTAGAACCGAACACAGCCGAGAGCGAGTACCCACGCGGCCAGTTGGTGCCTGCCTTCGGAGATGTAGGCTTCAAGCTCAAGCCGGGGGAGATCGGCATCGCTGAGTACGACCCCACCACCAGCCCTTTTGGTTGGCACATCATCCGCCGCTTGAAATAGCTACATGCGAAAGCAAGGCTGGGCAGCGCTCGTATGCGGCCTTGCTTTTGCTCTGCGCTACCTCGTGCGCTGGTAACGAACCGTCACCCTTTGCAAATAGGCCAGGCTTAATTCTACGATGAGGGCCAGCAGAGCCACAGGGATGGCCCCAACCAGCAAGATGTAGTTGCGCGAAAGCGACAGCCCAGCCGCTATAAAATCGCCCAGGCCGCCGCCCCCGATGAGGGTGGCAAGGGTGGCGCTGGCTATTACCTCCACCGCCGCTATTCGCAGCCCGGCCAGCACCACCGGCAAGGCAAGAGGCATCTGCACCCGCCACAGCAGCCGCCAGGCCGACATTCCCAGCCCCCGCCCCGCCTCCAGGACCGTGCGGTCTACCGAACGCATACCGGCGTCGGTGTTGATCAGCAAAGGCGGCACCGCCAACAAAGTGAGGGCCACAGCCGAAGGCCGGAAGCCTGTGTGCAGGGGAGGAAGCAGCAGAAACAGCACCGCTATGCTCGGTACCACCCTTACAACCCCCATGATGTTGACAACGATCTGCGCGGGCGCGCCAAACCTGCTGATCCAGATGCCCAGGGGAACTCCGATAGCCACCGCAATCAGCAGGGCCACCCCACTCAACTTTAGATGCATACCCAGCGCGTCCGCGAAGTCGTTGCTGGGGTCCAACGCATATTCAAGAGCCTTTTGCAGCGTATCCAAAGCTATGCCTCCTTCAGGTCCGCTACCGGCTTCACAATCGGGGCGGCAGTGCGCCTGGGGGTAGGGATGCTCACCAGGCGCTCAACGAGGCGAAACAGGAGGTCGGCGACTATGGCTATGGCTCCTATAGCTATGATACCGCCATACAGCTTGGAATAGGTGGGGTCGTTCATACCATCGCGCAGCAATTGGCCCAGCCCGCCCGCGCCTATCCAGGCCGCTATCGTAGTCAGCCCGATAGTGGAGAGCGCAGCGATGCGTATGCCGGCCACCACGATAGGCAAGGCGAGGGGTATTTCGATCCGCCACAGGATCTGCGGATTGCTCATGCCCATACCTCTGGCCGCCTCTATCACCCCCCGGTCCACCCCATTGAACGCCACCATAGTGTTACGCACCAGCACCACCAGCGCGTAGGCGGTCAGCGCGATGATGGCAGGTTGGGCGCCGATGCCGGTAAACGGCACGAGGAAGGCGAACAGCGCGAAACTGGGGATGGTATAAACAACGCCCAGCACGATCAACACAGGGGTAGCCAACGCCTGCTTGCGGCTGATAAACAGGCCCAACGGCAGGGCAATCACCAGGGCTATCGCCAGAGAGGTTCCACTAATCCAAAAATGTTGGACGATGAGCGGCCAAACTCGGTCGAAGTGCTCGAATAGGTAGCGGGTAAGCTGGTTCACCCTTGCTTCATCGCCTGCTGCATCGCCTGGGCTTCCTCGTCGGACAGGCCCAGGGGCGAGCTTGCGGCCTGCACGGGCTTGGCGTAGAAGCGCGTGCCGGTGCGATTGTGCAGGCTGCTGAGTACCACGCCGTCGCCGTGTCGGTCAAGCAGGGCAAGGGCAAAGCTCTGGTCGCCGCCGGTATCCTGGAAGGGGTTGTATCTCACAAGGGCTACATTCTGCACGCTTCGGGCCACCGCAAACTCAAGGCGCGTGACCGCCTGGCGCAAGCTCTCGGTTTCTTCGCGGGTAGTTTCCAGGCGCTCCCCCTGTCGGGCGAGCAGTTCGCCGAAGGAGAGCGAAGCCGCCCCCGGCCCTCCGCCCTTCATGAGGGCGCGCAACTGCCGCTCGACTCTGCCAAGTCGCACCGTCTGCACCGCCAGCAGAGCGCCCAAGAGCACGCTCAAAACCAACGCTGCTATGCCTAACATCTCGCCTGAAGACATCACATACGCCTCACGCTTAGGATCCCGATTGTGAGCCAATTCTATCCCACAGCCTCCGGCTTGTCAATCGTGCATACAGATGGGGAGTGGTCAGACTTGGGCTGGTAGAAATTAGACCCCGGCCTTTCAAGACCTACCGCCCCCGCTTCGCTCATACCCCTCTCCCGCACGCGGGATGCGGCTTTCCTTAAGAAGTAGGCAGGGGACACCCCTGCCACCCCGTCATGGGGCTGCGCCCCTTGCGCCCCCGCTCCTACCTGCACCCCAACTCCTCTACAAATAAAGATTACGAAGGGTAGGGGCACGGCGCGCCGTGCCCCTACGGACGCGCACATTTTCATCAGTAATGGTGGCCCCAGGGTCATGGCTTACTCTGAACACTTACATGCAGATCGGCTCGGATTTCACAGTGGGGAGGGGGAATCGGCATCTCGGCTCACTCCAACACTGGCATAACCCTTGCTCTAGCGGCTGTGAGATTTAGGAAAAGCTGGGAACGGATAGTCAATCAGGAGGTAGACAATGAGAGTACGAGGCGGAGGCAATGGAGGCTTAATAACAATTGTCGTAGCGGTGCTGGTGATACTGGTGATCGCTGTGCTTATCTACTTCTTCTTCTTACAACCCCGTTAGGCCGCTACATGCAAAGCCGACGGGAGAATGGGAGGGTGTAAGAAGCGGCGCTGTGGTGTGAAACCGGAGCGGTTTGAGCGGGTAAACTGAAAGGAATTTACGATGCGAAAAGGAAAGTCGGTAATCGGCCAGGATGTGTTGAGCCATAACGACGGCGAGAAAGTCGGGTCGGTTAAAGACCTGATTATCGGGCCGGGCAATGATAGCATAATCGCCCTCTTGATAGACGAGGGTGGCCTTCTCAGCAGCGCCAGAGCCGTGCCTATGGAGCAGGCGGTGAGCTTCGGCAAAGATGCAGTGATGATTTCCGATGTGCGCGCGGTTGTACCTGTGGACAACTTCCCGGCGGTGGACCATGCGATGTCGAGAGACGACAAGCTGGACGGCAAGAAGGTGTTCACCGAAACGGGCGACGAGCACGGCTCCGTGCAGGATGTCTACTTCGACGAGTACGATGGCCGCGTGCTCGGCTTCGAGGTGTCCGGCGGGTTGATCAAAAATGTGCAGAAGGGCACTTCTTACCTGCCGCTCGAAGATATAGTGAATATCGGGCCGGACGTGATACTCATCAGGCCGGACGCGGCAGACGCACTGGAGGCGCAGGTGGGGGGCGTGCAGGGCAAGCTCCAGGATGTGCAGGGGAATATGGCCCAGAACGCCGAGCAAGCTGCCGTTGGCCGCAAAGCCGGCAGCACGGTGCATGCCGACAACGGGGGGATCATCGTGGCGACCGGCCAGCGCATCACCCAGGCCCAGATAGACGAGGCACGCGCTGAGGGAAAGATGCCCGAACTGCTGGCGGCTGCGGGTATGGGGCAAGCACAGTCGGGTGCAAACCAGGCGGGCGACGCTCTCAACCAGGCGGGCGAGAATATAGGCGAGGCCGCAAGCCAGGCGGGAGACAAGGCCGGCGACCTGTGGGACCAGTTCACCAGCAAGATACAAGAGTTGACCGATAGCTCCGGCAAGCGCATTGACGAGGCCAAGACCCGCAAACGCCTCTCCGATATACAGGATGCCATTGGCCGCCCTGTGACGAAGGTGATACTCGATAGGCAGGACAATGTTGTCCTCGACCTGGGCGATATTATTACCCACGAGGCGGTGCAGCGCGCCCACGATGCCGGCATGCTCGACAGCCTGCTCGACAACGTGTACGACGGCGATGTAGAGTTCGACAAGGACGAGATGCGTGCCCAACAGGAAGGCGAGGCCACTGTAGAGAAGGCCAGCGGTGACGCCCCGATGATCGACAAGATGGAGCAGAAGCTCGATAAGGCCGAGCAGGAGCGCGAACAGCAGAAGCAGCAGAAGCAGGACGAGGCTGAGGCCGGCAGGCAAAAGCACCGGCAGGAGCGCGAGGTGCGAGCCGAAGAGCGCACCAACGATACTGCTTCCACTCCTGCAACAGCCTCCTCTACATCCTCTGCATCGGCTAACGCGGGTAAGAGCACATCCCTACCTGAAAGCAGCCCTGCCAACGCCGAAACGATCTACGTGTCCAACCTAGAGCAGTCCGGCTCCGGTGCCCAATCCTCAAGAGCAGACACCTCCGGCACAGCAG
>JBBSIX010000281.1:0-4349 GCA_038231875.1 Chloroflexia bacterium
CCTTTGTGTCTTTGCGTCTTTGCGTTTAGGCGTCTCCTGAATAGGAGCGTTTAGGCGTCTCCTGGGTAGGATGTATGCCGTATGCAGGCATGCACGCATGTAATAGGAGAGCAGATATGCAACGTGCGACTGAACTTGATGTTCCGCAACCCCCCGTCTTGCCTTCAGAAACCTGGGCGCCGCGACGCTTCTTGGTCGCGGCCCTGGGCCTGATCGTAACTTTCGCGCTGCTCTGGCTCGGGTTTGACTTTCTCAGGGACACCAGCGTTCCACAGTGGATCAGCGCCCTGGTCGCCATCGTCTGGGGCGTGGGCGGCATCGCCGCGCTGTTTACTGTGGCGAACATGCTGGTCGAGTCGCTGTCCAACAAATGGCGGGACCGCATCCAGCCCTACGTCTTCGTCGGCCCGGCGGTGGCCCTCCTGGTCTGGTTCTTGTTCCTCCCGACCCTGCGAACGGCCTACCAGAGCTTCTTTGACTCCACTTCCACTAACTTCGTGGGCCTGGACAACTACACGACAGCCTTCTCCGACCGCACGATGCTGACGGCGTTCCGTAACAACCTGCTATGGCTTGTGGTGGGCACGGGGGCCTGCGTTGTGTTGGGGCTGCTGGTGGCGGTGCTCGCAGACCGCAGCAGGTTTGAGACGCTCGCCAAAGCCTTGATCTTTATGCCGATGGCGATCTCGTTCGTGGGCGCAGGCGTTATTTGGCGCTTCATCTACGCACGCGCACCCTCACGCGAACCGCAAATCGGCCTGCTGAATGCCCTCTGGACCAGCGTAGGGGGTGAGCCGCAGTCCTGGCTCACAGACCATCAGCCCTGGAACAATCTGTTCCTCATCGTTGTGCTAGTGTGGATCCAAACCGGCTTTGCGATGGTGATCTTCTCCGCCGCCCTCAAGAGCGTACCGGCGGACCTGCTCGAGGCTGCGCGGCTGGACGGCGCAAGCGAGGTGCAGGCTTTCTTCCGCATCATCATCCCCTATATCCAGGGCACTATAGTCACCGTCACCACTACCATCGCTATTTTCACTCTCAAGATATTCGATGTGGTGATCGTGATGACCGGCGGGCAGTATGGAACCGACGTGGTGGCGACCCAGTTTTACCGACAGTTCTTTTCCAACCGAGGCTACGGCTCGGCGATAGCGATTGTCTTGTTCATCGCGGTGTTGCCGGTGATGTACTACAACCTGCGCCAGTTACGCAAACAGGAGGGATTCTAATGGCTGTTGCACCCGCACGAGCTACGACCGCACAACCGCGCGTCGGCAATCAGAAAAGCCGGCGGCGCACCGGGGCTATCTTTGTGAATCTGGCGCTGCTCCTGATCTGTATCCTCTGGACCGTTCCCACCCTGGGCCTGCTGGTTTCCTCGTTTCGCACCCGCGACGACATCAGCGACAGCGGCTGGTGGACGGTGCTGCCCCACTCGGAGTATGTCTCGGTCAATCAGATACAGCTGCCTCAGGACCTGTCTCTAGACAAGCCGATCCAGGTGGCCGGAACTACGGTGACGGACGACCAGTTGCGCGAGGGATACCGCCTGCCCAACGGTCAGCAGGTTAAGTGGGCCAATCGCCGCTCCCATCTCGTAGATATACAGGACCGGCAGATAGTCACTCGGTCCGCCCTTACCACAAACAACTATCGAGATGTGCTCACCGGCGAACAGTACACCCTTACCGACCAAAACGGCAACACTATAACCGAAAAGGGCGACGACCTGAGCGGGGCGTTCATCAGCACGCTGGTTGTGGTGATCCCGGCGACCGTGATCCCGATCTTGATAGCCGCCTTCGCTGCATATGCTTTTGCCTGGATGCGCTTCGCCGGGCGCCGGGCGATGTTCGCGATGGTGGTGGCCCTGCTCGTTGTGCCGCTCCAGGTGGCGCTGATCCCGATCCTGCGGGACTACACGGCTCTGAACATCAACGGCACCTTCCTGGCGCTCTGGCTGGCGCACACAGGCTTCGGCCTCTCGTTGGCGGTCTATCTGCTCTACAACTACATCAGCCAACTGCCGCGTGACCTGTTCGAGTCGGCCTTTATTGACGGGGCCTCGCCCTTTACCGTGTTCACGCGCCTGGTGCTGCCACTTTCGGTGCCGGCCCTGGCCTCGTTTGCCATATTCCAGTTCCTCTGGGTGTGGAACGACTACCTGGTGGCGCTGATCTTCCTGGGGGCCGAACCGGGGCGGCAAGTGCTGACTATACGCCTCGCCAACATTGTCGGCTCACGAGGGCAGGACTGGCACCTGCTGACGGCGGGGGCGTTCATCTCGATGCTGCTGCCGCTCGTCGTTTTCTTCTCGCTGCAACGCTTCTTCGTGCGCGGCCTCCTGGCCGGCTCGGTCAAGGGCTAGCCGTTGTCGTTCGGAGCGCATGATGCGGTCATGCGCTCCAGCACATGAGCTTCTACTGGAAAGGCGGAAACCACTATGGACAACGATGCCTACATCAAGAGACTTGATGAGATAGAAAAGACTTACGCCCCGGAGGAGATGCCCCCCGACTCTCCTGAGCAGGCTCGCGTGCGGGCGGACGAAGGCGCTAAGGCTACGGGCAGCCCCACCCTTCACGAGCCGCCCGACCCCGCGCCGGTTGCCAACGTAGGCAGTTCCCCGAGCAGCATGGCGGCCCCGCCCAATATCGGCCACGAGGATCACGGCGGCGCGCCCGGCGACCCGCAGACCGAGGCCCGCGACCCGATGGGCACTTAGCCTGCTTACCTTTACGGCGTAAGGGGTTAAGGCAGTTTGTGGCTCTTTATGAGCGCGCGGTACCAGTGCGCGCTCTGCTTCCACACCCGTGCCTGCGAATCTCGATCAACATGGATCAGCCCGAAAGCGGCCTGCGGTTTGTACCCCTCGGCCCATTCGTAGTTGTCCATCAGCGTCCAGGCAAAGTACGCTTCGACCGGGATGCCGCGCAACAGGGCCTTGTGTAGCTGGCGCAGGTGCTCCCTCATGTAGTCAATGCGAGGCGTGTCCTCCACCACCTCCGCATGCCTATCCCAGGGCGTGGCTAGGGCCATGCCGTTCTCGGTAATATACAGCCTCTCCAGCCCAAAGGCGCGGTAGCCGTAGTAGACTTGCTGAAGAAGGTCGTACAACCCTTCAGGGTAGTAGGGCGGCTGGAAAATAGGCCAGCCGAGGCCGTTGGTGGGCGCACCCTCCACCAGGACCTGCTCGGAATGGAGCGCGCCCTCTGCCGCCTGGTACAATGTACCCCTGTAGTAGTTCACCCCCAGGGCATGCAGCTTGTCGCCGACCTTGATAAGCTTCATGTCCTCCTCATAACCGTCGGGCATGGCATCTTTGCCGTACAGCTGCAACATCAACTCAGGGTAACAACCCCTGAACACCGGATCGAGGAACCATGTATTGAAAGAGCCGTCGCGGTACCGGGCGGCTTGAATGTCGGCATGAGAGGTAGAAACCGCATACGCAGGCTCGAAGTTCAGCACGGTACTGATTTTGGCATCGGGCAGCTGTTCTCTTACGGCCTCGTAAGCCAGCCCTTGCGCCAGCAAAAGGTGGTGTGCCGCCAGGAGCGCCGCCTTCAGGCTTTCGCGGTCCTCCCTGTACGGCCTGCCCGGAGCATGCACGCCCTCGTAGTAACTCAGTATGGAGGAGCACCAGGGTTCGTTGAGGAGGAAGAACTCCTCAATCAGGTCGCCCAGGCGCGCAGCCACCACTCCGGCGTGCCTCTGCAAAGCATAGGCGGTCTCTCGGTTGGTCCACCCGCCACGATTACTCAGGTACTGGGGCAATTCCCAATGGTACAGGGTCACATAGATAGAGATGCCGCTTTCCCTCAGCGCCTCGAAGTACCGCCTGTACCACTCGAGGGCCTTTTCGTTGACGGAGCCGTCGCGCCGCAGCACACGCGCCAGGGACACCGAGGTCCTGTAGTGGCGCACCCCAAGCCGGCGCATCTCTTCAACGTCGCCCTGCCAACGGTGATATCTGTCTATGCCGGGGCCTGGGGGCGCGATGCCGCGCTCGCCTGCGAAGTGGAGCCACATGGTCGGCTCGGAGCCTTCTTCGGCAAGGGTGTAGCTCTCGCCGATTACCTGCAAGTCGGCATCGGCCACGCCGAACTTGAACTCGGTTGGGAAGTTGATAGGCATATTCGGGTTGTTTGGGTATCCTTGTTGCATAGCTACTCGAGTTTGTATGCGTTGCTATTTTGTGCTGAACACCACCGCCGTATTGTCTTTGGGGAACAGCGCCACGAAGCGGTCATCGCCCAGAGGCGTGATGCCTGCCGGGGCCAGAGTTCTACCTCCGACAGTGAGCTGCCACCTGTGCAACTCCTTGCCGCCTACATCGTACAGCGCCA
>JBBSIX010000282.1:0-4276 GCA_038231875.1 Chloroflexia bacterium
CCCAGGCCCCCCCTCCTTATTCCGCACTTGTCTCTGAATCACACTTTGTCGTGGGGTGCGCGCCACCAGTCGGGGCTGCGCCCAGTGTTCTGCATAGAGATGCGGCTAATCACCAGGTAGTGCATGGGGTTAGTATTCAGACTTGGGGTGGGAACGACGCTCTGCTCATACCCCAAGTCTGAACGTTTACTACTCCATCGGCTTGCGGTACGTTGTGCCGCTCTTGACGGTCTTGAAGCCCATGCTTTCGTATAGCTGGCGAGCGCCGTTGGGGTTGGTGGCGTCTACGCTCAGGGCGGCCTCGGTCATGCCCAACTCTTTGAGCATACGGAAGCTGCGGGCGATGAGGGCGCGGGCCACCCCACGTTTGCGCCAGGGGCGGCGCACGCTGATGTTCTCCGTATAGCCGCGCTGTAAGCTTTTCTTGGCATTCAGTTCGTGGTCTATGAAGTTGCGTACCATACCCACAACCTGGTTTGCTTCCCAGGCCACCTGCCACAGCTCAGGCTGGAAGTTGCCCCAGATGTCCCACCGCTCGAAGTCGGCCTCCTCCACTGTAGATTCGCCCCAGTGGTCGCGGAATGCCTCTACCTCAGCCTCCCATATTTGGTGCATCTGCTCTCTGTTTTCTTTGTCAACCGGACGCACCTCTATACCCTCCGGCAGGGATACGTCCGGCAGGTTCTCAAGGTCGGGACGCACCATGTCGTAGCCGTGCCTGACGGGTTTGTAACCCTCGCTCTCAAAGAGGCCGACCAGGCCCGTCACGTTGTCGTAAGTGCCGCCCTCGAAGAACTTGGGGGCAGATTGGGGGTGGCTCCGGGCGATCTCTCGCAGATGGTTTTCATTGCGGCGCAGGAGGGCCGTGCCTATCCCCTTGCCGCGCCATCCGGGCTGCAAAAGGCCGAAGTGCCTGTACACACGTGTGCCGTCGAGTTCCTCCTGCCAGGCGACGCGGGTAAAGCCTATCAGCTTGCCGTCTGCCTCGACCATCACCATATCTTTGTAAGGGTCGCAGTTCTTGAGCTTGGAGTAGCGTCGGGCGATGTCCTCCAGCGTATCTACTTCTTCAACGCCATCGGCCTCTCTGCAAGCTTGTGTCACCGCCAGCATACCTGGATAGTCGCTTTCGCCCTTGAAGTGACGAAAAGATAAGCCGGGAATATTGGGTGCGTCGGGTACTTGGATGGCATTACCGGCTTGTGGCATTAGGGTCTTTGTCACGGATTTCCTCCCCGTTCTCATGTGGTTCAGCCTACGTCCTTGCTGAACGTTGTCATAGAGTTGATTTTTTCGAAGCCCACAGCCTCGTAGAGGCGCAGTGCGCCGGTAGGGTTGTCGGCGTCCACACCCAGCACGGCGGTATCCATACCGTCCTGCTTGAGTTTGTACATGCCGGCCAGCAGCATAGCCGTGCCGAGTCCCATCTTGCGGAAACCGCGCCGTGTGCCCAGCATATCTACCCAGCCTTCCTTGCGGTTTCGCATCATGTTGTCTTCCGAGTAAATCGTACAGAAGCAGAAGGCAGCCCAGGTCCCATCAGGCGCGATGGATACTAGGTCTTGCTCTTTGTCGTAATTAGGGCTATTCTCCAGCCAGTGAGCATGGCTTTCGGGGCTTTCGGGGTGATGGTTCCAGTGGTCTATGAACGACTCGTTGAAGCATTCCACCCACTTTCCGGCCTCGGCAGCGCCCTCGGTGTGCCGCAGGGTGAAGCCTTGCGGCAACTGCGGGTCGGGAATGGGAGCCGTCAGATCACGTGCCATCTTGAACCAGTAGCGTACCGTCTTGAAGCCGTTTCGCTCCAGCACGTCCTGTCTGTACGCGATGTATTCGGGCGTGCTGAAGTGCAGGCCGGCCAGCAAACATGCGGGTTGTCCCCGCTCCTTGCCCACTTCGCTTGCTTGTCCCTCGGCCCACCTTAGCATCTCTTCTTCCAGTCCCATGTTGCGTGCGTCCGGGTGAACCCTAAAAGTGAAGTGCCCGTCGGCCACCGGCTCTTCACCCGGTTCACCGAACCAGAGTCGTCCGTAGCCGACGATGCGTCCGTTGCCGTCTTCCCAGATTCGGACGTCTCGTTCCTTGACGGTATCGGGGTTGCTTATCTCGGTGCGAAGCTCCGCCTCGGTTACGAAGCCCTCATCCAGTTCATCCTCTTTTTCGCAGAGGTTTGCCAAATCGCAGATCGGTTGGAGGTCTTGTTCGCCCTCGTACAGGCGCGACCTAAATTGCGTCTCCGTTTCCATGTGTATCTCCTACATGTGCATGCCGCTTATTACGCCTATTATCCATTATGCAGCACTGTACCACACCGGGCCGACACTTGCATCGGCCTCAGAGTGTAGCCTATGTAGGGCTGAGGACCGAGCATTCTAAAAGGAGAGACTTAGGGGCACCCCAGGCATGCACCTACTTCAGCCTGCGTATTCGGGGAAGAACCAGTAGCGCGCCGGACGGCCTGGGCGCTCGATGTAGTGGCGGAGGGGTTGCCCCAGGCTGGGTGAGGGTAGGTACAGGGGGAGGTCGCAGAAGGGCACGAAGCGCAACTCCTCGACGGTAGGGTCGCCGCCGGTAGTGAGGGTACCGGCACGGCGGGTTACGGAGAAGGCACACGTGAGAAAGATACGGTGTTGCGCGGCGCTGCGGGCCTCGGCGACATAGGCGAGTTCGCCCCTCTCCACACGCAGGCCGGTTTCTTCCTCAAACTCTCGCACGAGCGCCTCGCCCACCCCCTCACCGGCTTCGGCACGGCCCCCAGGCAGGGTCCAGACGAGCGGCTTGTCGGCGTACCACCTGTTGCCGCTGAGGAGCACCCTGCCCTCCTCTACCAGGATACCCTGCCCAACCCTATAGTGCAGCCAGTCTGTGTTGGCGAGGTGGTCGTAAGACATTTGCTTCGGAATGCGGATTTGCGATTGCGGATTACGATCTTAGACCGAGCAGGCTACAAATCCGCAATCCGCAATCGCAAATCCGCATTGGTCATCGGCTAGCGTAGTTGGTCTAGAGAGAAGTGCTCTATGTGCCACTGGGCGGCCTCGGCGAAGTGGGCCTGGTCCATCACCTGGGACGGCAGGTTTTGGGCTTCATAAAGCACGCGGGCGATCTCTACCTGAGTCGCGGCCTCGAACACCAGCTTACGAGACAGCAGCAGTCGGTCGTTCTCGTCGGCGAATATCAGGTAAGTGCGATCCTGGCGTGCCAGTTGTGCCAGCATGTTTCGACCCAGCAAGCCGGCATCCCCCATGTCCGGCTCAGGGTCGTATGGGTTGAGGAAAGTCTCGCCGATATATGGGTTTTCTTCATCATCCATCACCAGTATATACAGAGCCACTATCGGGCCGTGAGGCGTTCGGGACAAGAACAGCTTGAGGGTAGCCCGCATCTCAACCGTAGGTAGCTGCTTCCAGGTGATCCTGAGAGTGCGGCTGAGAAAAGCTGCTATCTTCGTGCCGCCTTCGCGCAGCAGCACAAGGCGTGTGCCTGGTTGCATGGGGGGCAGCAAGGATCGAATAGGGCCGGGTATAGGCGCGCCTATACCCACAGGGGCGGGCGATACCCAGGCCGGGTACGCGAAGGCGTCGTGCCAGCGCGGGCCATAGGCCACCTGTTGGCGCGCTTCGTAGAAGGAAGGGTCCTGCTCAAGCACACGCTTCAACTCGCCGATAGCCACGTCGAACCCCTCAGAGTAGCGCAAGGCAACCGCGTAAAAGTAGCGGTAGATAACGGACCCCGGCACCATCTCAAGCGCCTGCCGGAATAGTTCGGCAGCTTCCCTCGCCGACGCCGGTTCGACCGTGTTGCCTTGCGGGTTGGGACGCACTCCGGCTTCCATTTCGGCCAGGCCGGTCTTGAAGAATGTCCTGGCCTGCGCCAGGTCCGGCGTGAGCGTAGCGGCGGAGACCAAAGATGGGATGGTATCTGGAGCATGAACGAAGTGGGGTGCAGGCATGGCCGGCGCAACACTCGGTGGGAGGTCGGGGTTGATCCTTTCTAGGTTGGGGATGGTGAACGCGCCTTCCCCTTCCGTCAGGGTGGAGTGGGTCTGCGTGGCGGGCCAGGCGACAGGCTCTGTGTCGCCGGTTACAGGCGTTACCTCATTGAGAGCGGGCTGAGTAACGTCGCGGCCTCTCTCCAGGTTAGTCGGCTGCGGCAGCCCCGGCTCTGAAACTCCCTCTGCGGGGGCGATCTGCACCTGACTGTAGGGCGGCGGGGCGGCTACGTTCGCCATTCCCAGGGCAGGAGCCGGCATTTGTTCGGACGGGCGGGGCGGGGC
>JBBSIX010000283.1:0-4250 GCA_038231875.1 Chloroflexia bacterium
CAAGGGCTTGGGCAAGCGCACCCTGGTGAAAGGCTTCCCACGCCAGGGCCGAGCCGGGGGCGGCGTGCGAGCGATGACGTTGATCGGCAAGAGCGGCGATGTGGCTGTAGCTCGTATGGTCTACCCCGACGATGACCTGGTGGTGATCTCGACCAACGGGCAGGTGATCCGCATGTTCACCGACGACATCCCGTTCAAGGGCCGCCCCGCCCAGGGCGTCCACGTGATGAACATGCGCGACAGCGACGAAGTGGCCTCCATCGCTCGCATCCCTCGCACCGACAAGAGCGGCAAGATACTGGGTGATGACGACCTTGAGGTGCTTACCGAGGACCAGGCATACGAGGGCTACGGCGATGACAACGGCGAGGACGAGACCGGCGAAGACGGCAAAGTTGCTAAAGCCGGCTCCGTCACCAAACTGCCCAGGGTAGCCGCGCCCAAAGCAACGGCCTCCCCAAAGGCCACACCGCCTCCTCCCGTAGACATCAAGACCAGGCAGCGCAAGAAGTAGCCTCTTGTGCCGAGAAAAACAGGGTTGCCGAGCATGGCAACCCTGTTTTATTTTTGGCGCTGATGTGCGGAGGTTAGGCTGCATTGGCCCCTTGCAACAGAAGTACTATGCCGGAATATAGGACTATGTTGCCACTAAACCCGCCCTCAATTAGGACTAGCGGGCTATATGTCTACACATGTATTGGCAGTAATATGTAGAGGAAGTCTGACGCAGCTTATTCGCAACAGACGGAGATTATTCCAAAGCTATTATCTTTCAATATAAGGAGAAAACAATGCGCGCTAAGATCGAAGCAATGAAAGAAAAGGGCCAGGGCCTGGTTGAGTACGCTCTCATCCTCGTACTGATCGCCATCGTCGTTATCGTAATTCTAACCTTCCTGGGCGGCCAGGTCAACAAGACCTTCTCCCAGATCGGTTCCGGCCTCGGTACTTCGTAGTACCAGGCGAAGAACGAAACGGAAGACGAGGACCCGCAAGGGTCCTTGTTCTATTTCAAGCGATGTTCTCCGCCAACTATCGGAGTGGGACATGTCTGAAAAAGTACTCGATTATTCTCCCAATCTACAGTCTCCAACCCAAACTATCGCGCCGCATGCCCAACCTGCGGCTCACGCACGCGCCTGGGGTGCGGCCGGCGCTACGGTTGTAGGCCGGCGTAGCGCTCAAGCAGCACTAGCCCTGACGATGGCGGCTTACCTGGCAGGGTTTGCTTTTGCCGTTCGCGGCTACTACATGGATGATGCCTATATCGGCTTTCAGTTTGTACGCAACGTAGTGGCCGGGCACGGGTTCGTGTTCTTCCCCGGCATGCCTCCGGTCGAGGGCGTGACGAACATAGGTTGGCTCGCCCTGCTTGTGCCCCTTTCCGTGTTCATGTCGCCTCCTGTAGCCGCAAAGCTCCTGGGCCTGGTTTTTGTGGTGGCCTGCGCCGCGCTGACGTTCCTCATAAGCCGCACCGCACTTGAGGCCGAGCAGGGTAAGTCGCGCCTGGGCCTGTTGGCGTTCGGCCCGGTTTTGCTCGTACTTACCAGCTTCGACTTCCTCTACTTTTCGTTGGCCGGCATGGAGACCGCTCTGTTGGCGGCAATCTTGCTGTTCATGGTATACAAGGCCACGCAGCAGCCAGGCTCTGTGCTTCTCCCGTTGGCCGGGGTTGCAGCCTTTCTTGTACACCCCGAAGGTGGGCTGGTTTTCCTGTTGTTCGCCTTTTTCAGCCACCGGAATGCGGGCATAAATCGTTCTAAGATTGCGCTGCACGTCGGATTGTTCCTGGTTCTTGTCCTTGCCTTTACCCTCTTTCGTGACTTATACTTCGGTGCGCTTATCCCCAACACTTTTGCCTCGAAGCCTGCCAATATACAGTCGCTCTTGAATAACCTGTATCTTACGCTCATAGGTAAAAATGTAAATCTGGTCTTTCCGGTAACAACCGTCTTTGCAGTCCCTTTTCTGCTTATCGGCTATCGTAGGCTGGCTCGGTCGCTGCCGAACACGGCTCGGATGCTGGGGGCGACCACTCTGACGGGGCTGGCTTTCGCAGTTTACGCGCTTCCCGACTGGACCAATATGGGCCGGTACTTCGCTCCTTATCTGCCGGCGGCTGCGGTTCTCTTGTGGTTGGGCGTTGTTGATCTGATAAGCAGATACATGCCGGCCGCGCAGCCGAATGGCCGCAGTTCTGTAGCTGTGGTGATAATGATGGGCCTGGTCTGTGTAGGCATGGCGGATACGGCCTTCAAGTTGGACGGTCAATCGGTATCGCAGTATCCCGGCTACGTCCTCGTGAGCAAGAGCTTGGTAGAACCGGCCCTGTGGGTACGGGACCACCTCCCAAGCGATGCGGTGATCGCCACCCGGCGCATCGGGGTGCTGGCTTACTACTCAGATAGGCGCATTTTCGACTATAAGTACGGTCTCACCGAGCCTGATGTGACGGCGCTGATCGGCGTGACCAAGCAGCAGTTTGACGACCCCAATTCACCGGCGTTGGTGGAGTTGTGGCAGAAGGTACACCCTACATGGCTCCTGGAGGACGACCGCGTTATTGATTTCATCGTCAAGTCTTCGGGGGGCACCCGGTCCGGGTTCGCGGTTCACGGTGTTCGCTACAGAGTGGTAAAAGCCTTCCCCATCGGCGCCGGCGTCAGTTGGACGTTGGCCTCTGAGGAGCCGTCTCGCTAGATATAGACAGAGGAAGTTGCACCGGCTCGATATGATCAGCAAACGGATGCGCGAAATATATGACAAGGCCGCACTCCTGTACGCGAAGCGCAATGCCGCTATGCGTGAGGGGGTAGAGGAGCGTGCTGCGCTCTTTATGAAGATGCTGGGGCCATCGGAGGCGCAGCCGCGTGTGCTCGACCTGGGGTGCGGGGCCGGACGTGACATGGCCTGGCTGGAGGGGCACGGAGCAAGGGTGGTGGGGGCTGACCTCTCGGCGGGCATGCTTGCTATAGCGAAAGGCGAGGCTACAGGGCCGCTCGTGCAGATGGACATGCGCCAACTGCCCTTTAAGAACAACTGCTTCAACGGCGTGTGGTGCATGGCCTCGATGCTGCACATACCAAGAGCCGAGGCTTCCGGTGTGTTGGCCGAGGTACGCCGTGTGCTGTTGCCGGGCGGCGCGCTGCTGCTCGGACTACAGGAGGGCGAGGGCGAGCAGTGGGAGGCCAACCCATACGGCGAGGGAGAACGGTTCTTTGCGCGCTACTCGCCCCAGGAAGCCGCCGAGTTGCTTACGCAGGCGGGCTTCGCTGTGCAGAGCGTCTACAGCAGCGTCACAAGCCCCCGGCAGTGGGTACATCTGCTTGCTACCGGCCCCATGCTGGGTCAGGACGGCAGTTAGCTCTTAGCTGGTCAGCTTTCTGGTGGGTTTAGAAAGGATAGCTGTCGGGTTTGTAGGTCTTGATGAAGGAGGAGGCGCGTTCCAATTGTTCGTGATCCCAACTTAGGAGAGGTATGCCCGCCTTACGCGCAACCACTACATATGTTGCATCGCCCGCTTTTAGGCGCAAGTCAGCTGCTACCTCTGCTGCTGCGCTCAACAACGGCGGGTCCATAGGGATTAAACGGATGGAGCTGTGATAGAGCGTATATCTTACTGCTTGCTTTGCAACCGTCGATAAACCTGTTCGCCTGGATATAGCTGCTGCCACTTCCACGATGAGAAAACCGGGGGCAGTGAGCCGCCCGCCTCTGGAGACATAGTTATCTACCCATTCGACGCCGGTCCGATAGTGTAAGTCATCTTGTACGAAGTAGCTCACCCAAACGCTCGCGTCTATAACTACGGCGCTATGCATCTATAGCTCCCGCCTTACGTCTCGCACAGCCTCAACGGCGCTAACTCCCTTTGGCCAGTGCTTGCTGATTTCCGCTCGTAAGTCATCCAGACTGATCCAGCCTGCATTACTGTCATTTCTTGATTTCGACTCTGCCTCAGGAATTGGCACCAGGCGCGCTATGGCCCCCTGGCTGTTGACCACCTCTACAGCTTCGCCGCTCTCCTGTACCTGCTGCAATAGTTCCCTAATGTGTTTTTCCAATTCCTCTACTTCCACCGTTCTCATCGCTGCCTCCTCTTAGATACATTACCTTGATTGCTAGATAAGATTAACACAAGCCAACGCAAGAAGAGAGGCAAGGACCTTGATCTCAAAACCAGGATTGGTGCGGGCGTGCAGCCTCTGTAAGCCCATCTTCTCCAACTGGCTGTTGAACGTCTCTATGCC
>JBBSIX010000284.1:0-4230 GCA_038231875.1 Chloroflexia bacterium
AAGGCCCAGGAGGGGAACCATCCCCACCACGCGCTGCAAGGTAGGTGTGTCGTTCGTCAGGATAGCCCCGGCGAGGCCGCCCAGCAGCCACAAAGCCAGCACCCCGTACCGGGCGTCCCAGATGCGCCACAGCATATAGGCAGTACCCAGCACCCAAAGGGCGGCCCAGGGAACCGGCAGCACCGGCTGGTTGGTTGGGTAGAAAGGCCCCTGCTCTCGGCCTACGTCAAAGGCACCGTAGGTGAGAGTGGTTTGGTGGGCCAGTATAACGCCCCAGTTGTCGGTGCCGTTATTCTCAACAAGCGCCCTGTGATTGGCTTCGGAGAAGATGGATACACCCTTAGAGCGGGCGGTGAGCGCCTCCGGGTCGCGGGTTAGCAGGTATTGGCCGTTTGGCAGGAAAACCAGCCCCGCAGTCAAGGCCAGCAGCGCAAAGCCCGGCAGATACCGCTTTACTCCCTGCCAACGCCAGCGCACCAGCAGATAGACCGCCACCAGCGCCAGGAACACCGGCAGGAGTTTGCCGGAGGCATAACCATACAGTGTAAAGCCCCCCGCCAATCCACTGAGCACAAAGTCCAGTGGCCGCCGCAGCTTGAGCGCCCTGTACAGGTAGTAGAGGCAGGCGGTCCAGGTAAACAGGGTGATGGTGCTTTCGCCGGCGGTGCGGCTGAACTGGATAGCGAGGTCGGAGCCTGCCGTCAGCGCGGCGGCGATCAACCCGGCGCGAGGCGACCAGATTGCCCTGCCGGTGCGGTAGATAAACCACACAGTGGCGATACCGGCCAGGGCGTGTATAGTGCGAGCGCCCAGCAGGTTGTCGCCGAACAGCTTCATAGACTGGGCTTCCAGCCAAAAATAGAGGCTGGGCACGCCCCACCAGCCGGCACCGAAGAAGTAGTACGGCCCCTCAACGAGCGGCTTGCCCTGATTGATGGCGATGGCATCGAGGGCGCGCCCCGACTCATCTATGTACGGTCCAATCGGTATACTGTCCAGCTGCCACAGGCGCAGGAAAATTGCCGCCGCCATGATCGCCCCGATAATGAGCCACTCGCGACGGCTCACGGGCGGCTCGACGGCAGGTTCGTCGGGGTCGTGGGTCAACAGCGTAGGAGCCTGCGGCCACGGGCGCACGCCCAGGAAAGTAAGGACAAGCGCTACCATCATCAGCAGCCACACCCAGGGCGCAAGGGGGTTGCTGAAGTCGCCCGCCAGCAGTAGGACCAGGAGCGCCGCCAGGCCGCCCGTCACTAGAAGCCCCACCAACGTACCCCTCCCCCCAATGCGCGCACGCCACTCAGTGTAGCGCATCGCGTATCGGCTGGGGCTATAGCCTTGTCCGGCAACTGCACCGGCGGAGCGGCGGGGGCGTACAAGCAACGTTTGTTGAGGGGCAACAGAGGCCGTCGGAGCCTCCAACGCTATCCGCCGGCGACCGAACTTGAAGCCGTTATTTACCCAGGCGACCAGCCCCACGAACAAGGCGGCCAACTGCACCATGTGCGTGCCTACCTCGGCATTGGAAGCAGCCGCCGACGGGTCGCCCGCCGAGGCTACGCGCATCAGTTGCTCTCCGGCAAGGGCGAGCAGCAAGGCCGTCGCCCCAGCCAGCGCCACCCTGCTGCGCCACAGGGCGAGCAGTAGAGGGGGGAGAGCCGGGCGAACAACGGTCTCCTCCGGCGGGAATTCCTGCCCCGGTGAGCCGGGTAGATAGGGAGCTCTACCAGGCGCAGTTGGACCCATGTAGGGCACGAACCGCTCTTGCGGCTCGCTGCTGCTGTGGGCGGTGTAGCCAGCGTAGGTTACCCCTGCGGAGGCGGTCTGAGGCCGCATGCTGCGCCTCGGTCTGCGCGGCAGCCGGTCTATCTCCCAGGCTTCATCTACCGGCAATGGGCCTGCGTGTTCGCGGCGCAACGTCGTCCACCCGGCAAGCGCCAGCCCCAGCAGAGTTACAACAGCGAAAAAGATAACCGGCCCCACGCTGACTTGCCACGCCTGGGCCGCCAGCGCATCGCCCGCCTCCTGCCCCAGTTGCGTGTAGCCGAAGTAGGGAAGCACAAACGAGGGGAACCAGGCGTTGGCGGCAATAGGGTTGATCATCGCAAGCAGATTGCCAGGCAACTTCTCCAGGAACATCGGCAATCCGTAGAGTATCAGCCGGCTGGAACCGTCCGGCTGATTGTACATCCACTGCGGCTGGTACAAATAGCCCCAGACGCTCAACATGCTCAGGGCCATCAGCCCGCCGTATATGATCTTGTATGGTATGACCCGGATTCTATCGAGGGAGACGGCGAAGGGTAGCGCGAGCAAAGGCAGCACCGAGGTGAGATAGCGCGCGGGTGGGCACCACTCGCCCCACCACTGCGCGTAGTTGGCTATTACGCCGAAGTAGGGGAGGAATACGACGCCCAGCCAAAGTAAATCGCCCCGCCTGCGCCTGTCGGCCAGCATCAGCGCCACACCGACGGCGGCCAGGATGAACACGGGCGAGGCCACCAGCAAGCCCCACTGCACATCTAAGTACAGCCCCGCCGCCCCTCGTAGCGTACCGGCCCCATCGCTGATGCCGGCATGGTCCTCGAAATTAGGAGTGATCTGCCTGTAGCGTTGGTAGAAGTAGGCCATGAGCAGAACCGCCGAGACCACAGACTGGGAAATCACAACAGCATAGTTCGCTGTGCGATGCGTGGTCCTGCGGCGTACCGACACGTAGATGTAGTAGGCGAAAAGGGCCGCGCTCACCGGCACAAAGCGATAGTGCAGCCAGGGCAGGAAAGCGATGCACGCCCCGACAGCCGCCACCTGCAACCAGTTGTTGTTCCACAGGCGTATGCGCCGGAAGGCATACAACACCAGTAGGGCGGCGGGCAATTCGGGGAAGATCAGGTATGAGTAGGGCAGCTGGGGGACAGTAAAGCCGAAGGCCGCCCATGTGAGGATGGCCGGCCACAGCCGGTGCGTACTTTCTCGCGCCAACAAGTAGACATTCGCCGCCAGCAGCGCGCCCAACGCCACCAGGAAGTAGACCACCAGCTCCCGCCCGCCCAGCACGAACGCCGGCAGCGCCAACAAAGTCAGTCCCAGGCCATGCTTCGAGTAAAGCTCGTTGCCCGTGCCGTCAGCAGGCAGGGGTACAGAGGGATCTGTACTGACGCAGAGGCGGCTTTCGGGGATGATATGCGCTGTGTGGGGAGGCAGTGGGTAAGGAACCCTGGTCCACCCGACCCAGCCCGGCGGGAAAGCTGCGCCCGGCCTGTAGAAGTCCGGGTAGATCAGCGCCTCGTCGCGTTGGCGGTAGTTGTTGCACTCGTTCAGGTCGCCGTCCTGCCACAGGCTGATCGCCGTCATCAGGTAGAACGGTTCGTCGCCCGTCACCGGGTTGAGATAGGAGATGATGCGCGGAACAAACAGGGAGAGCGCCAGGAAAGTAGCCGCGAACACAGCGAACGGCTCCCACCATCTTATAGCTGCCGTTTCGCGGGTGGCTTCTTTAACTGTTGCCGGCAGCGTGGCCGGAAGGGGAGTTGTAGTGCCTACGTAGGGGAGGGGTGTGTGCATGGAGAGACGCAGTTACAAATATGAGTGAAGCCCCTACCGCACAGGGCAAAGGCAAAGGCGAGACTAAAAGATAGACGACATGATAAGGTTGCGCCGCATTCGGGCGAGAACGGCGCACCGCAACTATTTTAACACCCGCACAGGCCATAGTCAACTTTTATGGTGTGGTGATTACCCATATCTCAAGCTACGTATGCTGCCGTGTTGGGGATACAGGAGTTACTACACTTTGTCATTCTGAGCCTGAATTGGGCGTAGCCCAAGAACCGAAGAATCAGGGCGCCTGTAGGACAGTAGGGCAGAGCACTTGCCTTACACTGCAAGGCAAGTGCTCTGCCCCTAACTATCATGCTCCACCGGCTGATTCTTCAGTTCTTGCTTCGCAATTCAGGCTCCTCTGAAAATAGAGTAGGGGCACGGCGCGCCGTGCCCCTACGGACGCGCACATTTTCATTGTCTGTTGTGGCCCTGTGGGACATGGATACTCAGAATGACAAGAGGGAGTGTGGAGGTGCTTGCCCGCTGTGGCAGCGTAGCATAGCTTGATTAGTTGAGGCAATGGCCCCCGTGCCTGCCCTCTATCCTTGCCCCATAGATCGGGGAATTACCACCAGGGCAGGCACGGGGGTGGTTCTGCTTCGCATTCAGGCCCCTACGGCTTTTTCC
>JBBSIX010000285.1:0-4221 GCA_038231875.1 Chloroflexia bacterium
AAAGATGTGGGTAATCACCGCAAAAAGGAACAGGTAAGGGGTCAGACCATTGTCCTACCCCAGTGCGGCCACTATCGCCCGAAACTGCTCGCCCCGGTCGAACTCGTTACGAAACATGCCGAAAGAAGCGGTGGCGGGCGAAAGAAGCACAGCCCCACCCTCCGGCGCAGCCTGCCACGCAGCCCTCACCGCCTCCTCGAAGCCGGCGTAACGGCCCAGCACGTTGGCGTCCTCGGCTCGGAACTGCCTTTCCATCAGGTCGGTGGCCGTGCCCTCCAGCAGCACGACAGCCCAGGCTTTTGCAGCCGTCACGGGGGCAAGCTCCGCGAAATCCAACCCCTTGTCGGCCCCCCCGGCGATAAGCACGATTGGGCCGTCCACCGCGTTGAGCGCGGCAATGGTAGATGCAGGGGTGGTGGAAGTGGTGTCGTTGTAAAAGCGCACCCCTCGCAGCGTGCGGAGGTACTCCTGCCGGTCTGCTACGCCCTTGAAGCTCCTCAGCCCTTCCCGCACGCACTCTATTGGAGCGCCCAGGAGCAGCGAAAGTACGGCAGCGCAGGCGGCATTACGCAGATTGTGCTGCCCCGGTACTTGCACTTCGCCTGTGTCTGCGATAAAGGTTGGAGGCCCACCGGCAGCGTGCCAATAAAAAGCGCCGGCCTCTACGAACACCCCCGGCCTGCCGCCTGAGTCGCCTATGCCGAACCAGGCGACCCCGGCAGGCGTGTCGGCGGCCCAGCCTGCCGTCACAGGATCGTCGGCGTTCAGCGCCACATAGTCGTCCCGCTCCGGTTGCTGGTACAGAAAGATGTGCCGCTTGGCCTCCGCATATTCCTCCATACTCCGGTAGCGGTCGAGGTGGTCGGGCGACAGGTTGGTGACGGCGGCCAGGTGGGGGGCGAGGCGCGGTTCCTCCAGCCCTTCCGTCTGGAAGCTGGACAGCTCAAGCACCACCGGCGTTTGTGGGCCGATGCGAGGCAACGCTTCCAGGGCCGACACCCGCAGGTTGCCGGCCAGCACAGCATCGGGCCGCCACGTTCGCAGCACCTCCCAGGTCCAGGTGGCGGTGGACGACTTGCCCTTTGTGCCTGTCACGCCGATCACGGGGCCGGGGCACAGGCGTAGGAAGATATTGATCTCGGTCTCCAGAGGCTTGCCCAGTCGCCTGGCGAGAGCCACCCAGGGCGATGAGAGAGGCACCGCCTGATTGCGTACCACCACGTCGGCCCACCGGAAGTCCTCCTCGCGGTGCATGCCCAGCACATATTCAATAGGCAAGCCTTCGCGCGCCAGAGCATCTACCGAGCCTTGCAGCCGGTCGGCGGTGTGCAGGTCGGTCACGCGCACGCTTGCCCCGTTGCGCGCCATGTACCGGGCCACCCCCAGCCCTCCACCATGCACGCCCAGCCCCATGACCAGTATTTTCTTGTTGACATAAGGAAAAAACATTGTGAAGTTCGCGGGCAAATTATACGAGCGCCAGCGCCACCCCCAACATGCCCGCCAGCATGCTTACCAGCCAGAAGCGCATGGTAATTTGCGTTTCGGACCAGCCCACCATCTCGAAGTGGTGATGGATCGGGGCCATCCTGAACAGGCGCTTGCCTTTGGTCAGTTTGTAGTAGAGCACCTGCAAAATATCCGATAGACCCTCGCTGACGAAAACGATGCCGATGAGGGGCAACAGCAACCACTGATTAGTCATGAGGGCGCACACGGCCAGCAGCGCGCCCAACGTGAGGGAACCTGCGTCGCCCATAAAAACCTGTGCAGGGTGGGCGTTGAACCAGAGGAAGGAGAGCAGCGCGCCCACTGTGGCAAAGCAGACCAGCACCACCGGCTCCTGCCCCTGTAGGAATGCAATAATGCCGTAGGACACAAAAGCGATAGCCGACGTGCCGCCGGCCAGCGTGTCCAACCCATCCGTCAGGTTGATCGTGTTCGCCGTGCCCACGATAGCCACTACCGCGATAATCAGATATATAGGGGCGGGGACGACTATCTCCTTTATTATCGAAGGGGTAACGAACGGCACGCCCATAGTGTGGTGGCCGAGAGGGTAGTATATAATCCAGGCCGATACAGCGGCGATTACCAGCAGCCAGGTCATTTTGAAGCGGCCGGCCATGCCGCCCCGGTTGCGTACCACCGTGCTGAGTAAATCGTCGAAGCCGCCCAGCACGCCGCAGCCTATCACCACACCCAGAGGCAGCAGCAGCGATTTGAAGCGCGGTATATCCATGAAGACGGCAAGCACCAGCACAAGCGGGATCAAAAATATAAGCCCACCCAACGTGGGAGTGCCGGTCTTTATCTGATGGCTCTCAGGGCCTTCGATGCGGATGCTCTTGCCGATGCGCCGGTCCCGCAGCCAATTTATCACTGGCCTGCCGATCATCAAGCCTATCAAGAAGGCTACGGCCCCCAATGTCAGCGCCCGCACCATCACCGTAGGCAGCAGCCCTACCGTTCCGCTGTCGTCCGGCGTAGGGGAGGGCGTGGGGGTGGCTTGCGCCGATAAGTCGGCTATGATGTTGTATATCGGCAGGTCGGCAAGTTGGCCCAGCATAGGGACTATGTGGGAGAGGAAGGTATAGAGGTGTAGCGCAAGGTTTATCAACATTCGGTTTTCAAAGCGTCCACGATCTTCTCCATTTGCAAGCTACGCGAGCCTTTCACAAGCACATAGTCCCCCGGCTTGAGCACTCGCTGCAAATATTCTACCACGTGTTCGTTATCTGCCGCGAAGAACACCCGGTCGGGGGGCATGCCGGCACACAACGCCTCCTCGCCGATCAGCCGGCCCAGGCTGCCCACCACAACCAGGCGACCGGCGACGGCCCCGGCCCGGCGGCCCACCTTCCAGTGCCCTTCCTGCGTGTGGCTGCCCAGTTCCAGCATGTCGCCAAGCACCGCCACGTGCTGCCCCGGCATCTCCTCGAGCAGGTTGAGGGCGGCGAGCGTCGAGTCGGGCGCGGCGTTGTAGCTGTCGTCAATAAGGGTCGAGCCGTTGTAGCCGGGGACTACCAGCAGGCGCACCTGAGCGTCCAGCCCCTCCAAAGCCTCTACGATAGAGGGATAGTCCATGCCCGCAGCCTGCGTCGCGCCCACTGCCGCCAACGCCGTGTGTACGCTGTGCCGCCCCAGCAACGGCAAACGCACGCGCCAAGTCTCGCCGCCCCGCTTTACGTGCAGGGTAAAATGGACCCCTTGCAGCCCCCGGCCCTCTATATCGCTTGCGTACAGGTCGCACTGAGGGTCGAGACCGTAGAATACTACCCTGGCTCGCGTCCTGGTCGCCATCTCCCGCACAAGCGGGTCGTCGCCGTTGAGCACCGCCGTGCCGGTGTGGGGCAGGGACTGCACAAGCTCGCTCTTGTTGAGGGCTATATTCTCCAGCGTGCCCAGCCGCTCCAGGTGAACTGGGGCAACCAGCGTCACCACCGCTATATCGGGCCTTGCTATGTCGCACAGCAGGGTGAGTTCGCCAAGCTGGTAGCCGGCGCCCATCTCAAGCACCGCCTTTTGGTGCTCGCCGGTAAGCCTCAGCACCGTGAGCGGGCAGCCGATTTCGTTGTTGAGGTTGCCGAGCGACTTGAGGGTATTATAGCGGGTGGCGAGCACCCCGGCGATCACCTCTTTGGTAGAGGTCTTGCCCACGCTGCCTGTGATGCCGATTACCTGGACTTGAAAGCGGGTGCGCCACCATGCGGCAAACCTCTGTAACGCCTCTAACGGCTCGCGCACTCGCACCAGGGCCATATCGGGAGGCAGCACGGCGGGGGCCGGCCAGTCTTCGCGTACCAACGCGCCCCTCGCCCCATGTCCGGCGGCGTCCAAAACAAACTCATGCCCATCAACGCGCTCGCCAGGCAGCGCCACAAAGAGCGCGCCGTCCAGGGTCCCACGCGAATCGATAGCCACGCCGTTGAAGCCGTGTGCGATTAAGGCAAACGCACTCGAAGCGGCGTCCAGATAGCCGCCGGTGCCGTGTAGAACGTCGTCTAATGTGAACATCGGTAAATGTAGCGAGCAGAGCGCAATAAGTCAGTGCAGGAGGAGCCGGCATAGGGTCAGTCAGATAGAAGGATACAGGATGTTGGGAAAATGGGCAATGCTTATCATCCTGGTGATTACCCACATCTTTATGCAGAACAACAAGCGCAACCCCGATTGGTGGTTACGCTCACTCTCACTACAGCTTGTCCTTCTGAGTAATCA
>JBBSIX010000286.1:0-4195 GCA_038231875.1 Chloroflexia bacterium
CGGGGGAAATATCTTTGGCGGAGTAGGCGGCGGCCCCCACTTTAGTGGCGTTGAACAGCTGCTCATCGTCCTCGTACACTGTGAGAATGATCACGGCTATTTGGGGCTGGCGGCGGCGCACCACGCGGGTCACTTCCAGCCCGTTGAGGCCGGGCAGGTTGATGTCCACCAGCATAATATCGGGGGCAAGAGCTTCAGCCGATTGTATAGCTTTTTGACCGTCCGCTGCCTCGCCTATTACCTCTATATCTTTAGTCGAGTCGATGGTATGTCTCACACCTTGCCTGAACAACGGGTGGTCATCCACGATGAGTACACGTACTTTTTCCATAAGAACTCTCCCTCTCCTTCTATTACTTAGGTGCTTAGGGCACTTTGGGTTAGGACATTTTGGGTAACGTAAGCGTGATAGTTGTACCAATCCCGCTCGTACTATCTATTCTTAGAGTGCCCCCTACCGTAGCCGCCCGCTCCTTCATACCGACCAAGCCCGAACTGGATGGACTGGTCTGGCGCACCGTTCTGGGGTCGAACCCCCGCCCGTTGTCGGCCACCGTCAGGGTGAGCGGGCCGCCGGGCCGCTGCTGGATGTCTATCTCGATCAGGGCGGCTTCGGCGTGCTTGTGTATATTTTGCAGCGCTTCCTGGATAATACGGAACAGCGCCAACTCCTGGTTGGAGGACAGGGTTAGCTGTTCGGGCATGTTCAGTTCGATCGGCACGTCAAACTGCTCGCTGTAGTCCTGCGCGTACTGGCGCAGGGTAGACATGAGGCCCACTTCGCTGAGTGAGGCGGGGCGCAGGTTGAAAATAAAGCGCCGCACATCCTTGAGGCTCTCCTGCAATGCTTTACGCATGCGAGCCAACTCCGTCTGCACGTCCTGGGGCGAATGGACGTACATCTGCTCGACGAGCGCCAGCCGCATGAGTGTGTTGGCAAGCACCTGAGCGGGACCGTCGTGTATTTCGCGGGCAAGCCGGGCGCGCTCGGCCTCCTGACCCATCACTATCTGTGCCCACATCACCTGCTCGCCTGCGTTGGGCTGCAACCCCTCGGCAGCCTCGGATGCCTCAAGCTCCCGGTTGTCTGCAAGCACCCAGGCGCACGCCCCGTCTATCTGGTGGATGAGCCAGGAGAGGCGGCTCGACAGCCGGCCAAGTTCTACGTTCAGCCGGTCCAGTTCGATTTTGCGACTTTGCAGGGTGTCGCTCTGGCTCTCGATAGCTTGCAGTTGGCTGTCGGTCAGGGGGCCGGTAATGGTAACGGGGCGCTCTACGCTTGCGTTTATGCTTTGCAGGCGGTACTGTATTTCGTCGAGGAAATGGCCCAGGTGCTGCTGCTCCAGGGTGGCCTCGCGCAAGCGCCGCGCCGCGTCGGCCTCTATCCGGCGCAGTTCGGCCACTGTGCTTTCGATAGCAGCCCCTACGTTGTTGCGTAAGCTGTCGACATCGGTATCGCTGATGCCCTCGTTCGGCATATAACACCCGCCCTCGTTTTCCGCCGATATCCGGTATAAAGTAGAGAAGGACTGTGCATAGACCAGCGCTCGGTCCTACTCATAAGCCGCAGCCCGGCTTGGGGTTATTGTACACGATACACGTCCCTGTAGGCAATACGTGTGTAAATCGTGAACGGTTTGTTGGACACGGCTCTTGGTTAAGCAAGCACAAAGAGAGCGAGTTCTTGTAGAACTCGCTCCCCTGTGGCCGTCGTCTCGTTAGGCCTTGGACGTGGTTGCCTCGGAGATGGTTGTCGGCACGTCCATGTGGATGCCTGGGCTCATCGTGCTGGTGAGGGTGATTGACTTGACGTAGGTTCCTTTGGAGCCGCTCGGCTTGGCGCGCACAACGGCGTCTACCAGCGACATAAAGTTGTCCTTGATCTGGTCCTCGGTGAACGACATTTTGCCGATGCCCACGTGGAGGAGGCCGGTCTTGTCGTTGCGGAACTCTACCTTGCCGCCCTTGGCCTCCTGGATAACGCGGGGCAGGTCGGCGTGGTTGGCGACGATGGTGCCGCTCTTCGGGTTGGGCATGAGGCCGCGCCGCCCCAGCACCTTACCGAGGCCCGCCTTGCCGATCTTGCCCATCTGGTCGGCTACGGCGATAGCCACGTCGAACTCCACCCAGCCGCCGTTGATGCGGTTGATAAGCTCGTCGCTACCCGCATAGTCGGCCCCTGCTTCCAGGGAGATCCGCTCGCCTTCACCGTCGGCGAACACCAGCACGCGCACGGGCTTGCCGGTGCCGTGTGGTAGGGTGGCGGTAGCTCGCACCTGCTGGTCGGCGTGGCGCGGGTCTATACCCAGCTTCATGTGTACTTCGATCGTCGAATCGAAGTTGACATAAGATGTTTTCTTGAGCAGGCCTACGGCTTCGCTGGGAGGGTACATCTTATCTTCGTCTACCTGTGCGACAGCCGCGAGGTATTTCTTTCCATGTTGAGGCATCTTTCTTACTCCTTCACTGTTATGCCCATGCTGCGGGCCGAACCCTCGATCATCTTAGCGGCGCTTTCTTCGTCGTAAGCGTTGAGGTCTTTCATCTTGGTGCGGGCGATCTCCCTGAGTTGCTCGCGGGTAACGCTGCCCACCTTGTCCTTGTTGGGTGTGCCCGAACCCGCCGGTATGCCCGCTGCTTTCTTGAGCAGGTCGGCTGCGGGAGGGGTCTTGGTGATGAACGTGAACGAGCGGTCCTCGAATACGGTGATCTCAGCCGGGATAATATACCCTGCCTGGTCAGCCGTGCGTTCGTTGTACTCTTTCACGAACTGCATGATGTTGATGCCGTGCCCACCGAGCGCCGGGCCAACCGGGGGCGCAGGGGTGGCTTTGCCGGCGGGGATCGCCAGCTTAACTATTGCGCGTACTTTCTTTGCCAACTGCTGTCTCCTTTGGTTATTTGTTGTTCGTGGACGCATCTCACATCTGCATGTGGGAAGCCCTCGCACGGTTGTTCGCCAAACAAAAAGGCCTGGGAACACCCCAGACCATTGCACGCGGCTGTGCCGCAGACGCTTGCCGGTTGAGGTAAATGGCGGGACACTGGTCCCTCCCTCTACTCTTTAGTTGTTTTAGGACAGGCTGCCGAGTTAGCGGCTACACCAGCCTCTCCACTTGCAGGAAGTCCAGTTCGACGGGCGTTTCGCGGCCAAAGAACGACACACGCACCCGTACCTTACCTTTCTCCTGATTGATATTGTCCACCGTGCCCTCAAAGTCGGCGAAGGGGCCGTCTATGATCTTCACCGCCTGGCCGGGTTGTAGCGTAACCTTGAACTTGGTGGGGGCTGCCGTCTGCATCTGCTTGAGGATCGCATCGGCTTCCTCCGGGGGCAGGGCCGTCGGCTTGTTGCCTACGCCCACAAAGCCGGTCACGCCGGGGGTGTTGCGTACCACATACCATGAGCCTTCGTCCATAGTCATCTCGACGAGCACATAGCCGGGGAAAATCTTACGTTGTACCGGGTGACGCTGCCCGGAGCGGATCTCTATCTCCTCGACGGTGGGCACTTCCACGCGGAAAATACGGTCGCTGATGTCGTGAGACAGGATACGGTGCTCCAGGTTCTTCTTGACTTTGTTCTCGTAGCCGGAATAGGTATGGATCACGTACCAACGACGATCGTCCTCAACCCCTTCGAGGACGGTGCCTTCGTTGCGGTTGGAGACGGCGGCTTGAGGTACTATCGTTTCTTCGTATTCGGGCATATTCATAGAGCGTTATCCCAGATGTTAATCCCAAAGAAGGCAGGTCTTGGGGCAATAAAAGTCGGGCAGGGCAGGTCGGAACGATTTAGGGGTTGACGAGAGTGTAGATATAGGAGAGTATGGCATCGAGGCTGCCCAAGATAGTGCCTATCACTGCTGTAATGCCGATCACCACGATGGTAAGGTTGCGCGTTTCCTCGCGGCTGGGCCAGGTGACTTTGCGTAGCTCGGCCGCGATATTCTGTAGATTAGTACGTGCCTTGCCCAGCCTGCCGTTATCGGCGACGGGGGCGGTAGGCCGCGCCTTGGGGCGTTCCTTTGTCGGCGTTGCAGTAGGCTCTTTGCGGCCAATGAAAGCCATCTTGGGGGTTACTCCTAGACCTATTGGGAGTTATGACCGCGCCAAAGCGACTCACAACTCGGCACCTAAAAATTCACAACTACTGAACACATTGGACGGCACGTGCGGAGGGACTCGAACCCCC
>JBBSIX010000287.1:0-4184 GCA_038231875.1 Chloroflexia bacterium
AGTTGGAGGCCGAGGGGGTGGCGATTGGCCCGCACACCCGCCACCACCCTATACTGGCCCAAACGTCGCCGGAGCGCATTACATCCGAAACTGCCGGCTCGTGGTTCGATCTGCGCGCCAGGCTACAGCGTCCATTGCCCCTCTTTTGCTACCCCAACGGCCAGGCACACGCCGTCAACGCAGCAGCAGTGCGGGCGGTACGGGCTGCTGGCCTGGCGGGGGCGTTCACCACTGTGCCCGGCCTGAACGTGATAGGCCGGACCGACCCCTACCTGATGTGGAGAATAGGCAGTTCGGCAGGCGAGTCGCTGCGCCACTTTGCCATCAAGTTAACGCCTGCGGGCCGGGTATACCGCAAGCTGAAGGGTCTGGCGCTGAAACGGGGCTGAGATGGAACAACCGTTAGCCCCAGAGTTGCCGGCCCGCTATCTACTGCCGCCCCCGCGCAGGGGGCGTTTCTACCGGCATACTATCGTGCGCGTCGCCCTCTTTTTGGCGGTGGCGTGCGTCCTGTGGGTGGGGGGCGATCTGGTGTACGTGACGGCTGGGGCGGAAATCGATCACGCCGCGCCTGCCGACGTGATACTTGTGCTGGGGTGTGGCCCTTATGGGCCGCATGCCGGGCCGAGCGACTGCCTCCGGGCGCGGGCAGACCATGCCGCCGACCTGTACAAGAGCGGGTTTGCCGGCTCCATTATCGCCTCCGGTGGGAGTACCGAGGGTGGGCCTGCGGAAGCTGACGTGCTCAGGCAGGTGCTTGTCTCAGAGGGCGTTCCTTCTGAGGCTGTGTACGAGGAAGACCAATCGCTGAACACGATACAAAATATCGAGAACAGCGCCCGGATTATGGGCCAACATAGCTGGCGCACCGCCATCCTGGTGACGGAGCCTTACCATATCAACCGCGCCGCCCTGATCGCCCGCGACGGCGGCCTGCTGGTCTACCCCTCGCCCGCCGTAGACAGCCCACTTTGGCGCGACCCCGACCTGCGCCGCCTCAAGCTCGCCAAAGACACCCTCTCGCTGATGCTCTATCAACTCAAGGTGGCGACAGGCACAAGAGAGTAAAAGGGTAAGCTGTCGGACCTGGGCTGCCGAAACTGGTGTGAACTGTAGGGGCCTGAATTGCGAAGCAAGAACCATTGGCTGCGCCCATGCCTGTCATCTACGGAGTATAGCGAACTTAGAAACAGGCGCCAGTTCCATGATTTTGCGGATCGCGGCCCGATCCAGGAGGAAGATAGCGGCGGTGTATATGACCGCTCCCACAACGGTTGCCAGAGCTAGGACGGCGATGCTTGTTTCGGCGGGGTCGAGGGAGATGAGCAGGGCGCGCACGGCAGCGGCCATGAGCGAGGCGGCGACTAGAGGCGGCCAGACCACTCGCAGATTTTCCCACAGGCTGATGTTGATGAAGCGGGCCACCACCACAATATCCAGCACGATACCCGCCACGCGCACCAACAGTTGGCCCCAGGCCACCCCTTCGATGCCGTAGTTGGCCGCGCCGTACAGCAGCACCGGCGCCAGCATCACCAGCTTGACAAAGCTCAGGACGTTGAGGATGTCGGGGCGGCCCACCGCTTTGTACACCACGCCCGGCCAGTGGCTGATGCCCCCCAACACCATGTACAACGACAGCACCTGCATCACCGGGATCACAGGCTCCCAACTGGCTTTGAACAGTAGATGAACCAGCGAGGGGGTCACGGCATACAGGCCGAAACCCAACGGCGCAAGCAGCACCATCATAAGGCGCTGCATCTGCAAATAGGCATCGCGCATCGCTGCTATATCGGCTTGCAGGCGAGCGGCCACCGGAAAGGCCACCGTGGACACCGCGTTCGATAGGTTCTTGATAAGCAACTCAGGTATGCGGAAGGCCAGCGTATAGATGCCCAAGGCCACCTCCCCAAGCATACCGCCGATGATAAAATAGTCCACATCGGAGACGAGCGTGCCGAGGCCGCCCGCCATCATCGTCTGAAAGCTGTAGCCTAGCATAGGACGGAACAGTTCGCGCTTGAAAAAGAGGGAAGGCCGCCAGCCGGTGACGAGCCACAGCAGCGAGGTGGCAAGCGCCTCGCCCAGTACCTGCCCCCACACCAGACTCCAGGCCCCGAAACCAAGCAAGGCCAACCCCACCGACAGCGTGCCTTTGAGCAGCGTGCGCCCCACTTCGGGGACCATGCGCCGCCTGTAGTTTATCTCTTTCTGGAGCAGGGCATCGTGCGTGCTGCCGAGAGAGGCAAAGAGCAGGCTCAAGCCGAGCACCTGTATAAATTGGACGACAGTGGCTGCGTCGGCGGGGCTGCCCGTCTTGAAAAGCTGCACGACAAGCGGGGCGAGCAGCCAGTTGGCGGCAAAGAGCAGCAGGCCGATGCCGCTGCTCAGGGCGAAGGCAAGATTGGCGGCGGCAGTTTCACCGCCCCTCTGGTCGTGCCCAAAGTAGATGACCGACGCCCCGATACCGAAGTCGCGCAGGATGTCGAGCACGGTGATCACCAGCAGCGCCATGCCCACAAGCCCAAACTGGGCAGGGGTGAGCAGCTGCGCCAGGATCAAGGTCGCCACAAAGAGCAGGCCCTTGCTCACCAGGAAAGCCGCGTAGTTCCAGGCCGCCCCTTGCGCCGCCTGCTTGCCCAAGCCACCAGCAGGCTTATCCCCCGCCCCTGGCGTGCCTGCCGTCAGCGTTGCCTTACTGCTCATGCAACCGCCCTGGGGACTTGAGGTATGACCTACTCCCCTTCTGAACACTCGTTATCTTCATAGTCATAGTGCCATTTTACACCATAAGCGAGGTGCAGTTATCACCCTTTCTAGCTAGTTCAGCAGGGAGATACAGGTGATTGTTGGCGCACAACCTCTGTGCTAAAATAGGGCCATGAAGATGAAACGCGCCCTTCTCCCCGCCTTCTACCGGGCGATCTATTTGGCCGGAGAGAGGAGGAAGGATGGCGGCATCACCATCCTGAGCTACCATTCGCTCGACGACCTCGGCACGCCGCTGTCGGTGTCGCCCGGCCTGTTCCGGTCGCAGATGGCTGCCCTCACCGAGATGGGTTGCCGCACCTTCACAATGTCGCAGGTAGCTTCTCACCTAGCCGAACGCCGCCCCTTCCCTCCACGCTCGATGGCGATCACCTTCGACGACGGCTTCGCCAACCTTGCGACGGAGGGGATGCCCGTCTTGCAGGAATACGGCCTGGCCGCAACGGTCTACATAATCACCGGCATGGTGGGCCGCCGCACGCACTGGACCGACCGGGGTGCGTCCCTGCCTTCCTTGCCCATACTGACCTGGGGGCAGATAGAGAGTTTGCAGGCCGGGGGCGTGGAAGTGGGCGCGCACAGTGTGACGCACGGCTTCTTGACGCAGTATGCAGACGCTGCGCTCAAAACAGAGCTAGAGGCTTCCCGCGAAACGCTGGAGAGCGCTTTAGGCAGCGAAGTGCGGGCCTTCGCCTATCCGCAGGGCGACTACAACCGCCGTGTGACGGCTGCCGTGCGGGCCGCCGGGTACACCACAGCCGTCACGGTAGACCAGGGGCGGGCGGGGCCGGAGAGCGATCCGCTCCTCTTGCCCCGCCTGCTGGTCAGCGGCAATACCACCCCCGATGTGATGAGGGCGTTTGCTGTGCCGACGATTGGCCCTGCCTACGGGCTGATCAACTTTGCCTACCGGCGCATACTGGGCCGCAAAAAGTGGCCCCGGCGCGAGCCGGGAGAGGTGCAGAGCACCGAAACTGTGCCCAAAGGCTAGCTCAAGCCGTCCATCACCCCGTCCATCACCGCCTCTATTACGTCCAGCCCGGCATCGGCGGTAGCGGCATCTATGACGAGCGGCGGGCAGAAGCGTATCGTGGAGGGGCCGGCTCCCAGCAACAACAGTCCCTTGTAGAACGCCTCGTCCACAATGCGGTCGCGCAGGGCCGCGTCGCCCTCTCGGCTTTCTTTGCTTTTGACGATCTCAGCGCCTATCATCAGCCCCTTGCCGCGAACGTCGCCCACGAAGGAGTAGCGTTCGGGCCAGGTGGAGATACGCTGCATCATGTGCGCTCCCACCTTCCGGGTGTTCTCCAACAAGCCGTCTTCGATGAGCCGTATCGTGGTGCGGGAGGCGGCCACGGCCAGGGCGTTGCCACCGTAGGTGTTGGCGTGCGCGCCGGAAGGCCAGCGCCAGG
>JBBSIX010000288.1:0-4161 GCA_038231875.1 Chloroflexia bacterium
AAGCGCTGGGGGTGGAGGTAATACTGGGGGCGTTCCTCGCGGGGGCTGTAGTCAGCCTGAGCAGCCGCCGGCACGAGTCGCCCTTGCGCGAAAAGCTGGACGCTATCGGCTACGGCTTCTTTATCCCGATCTTCTTCATCATGGTAGGGGCCCGGTTCGACCTGAGCGCGCTGCTGTCGTCGCCCACCGCCCTGGCGCTGGTGCCGGTGCTGATCGCTGCGGCCTATCTGGTAAAGTTGCTGCCTGCGCTGCTGTTCCGTACCCTCTTTTCCTGGCGCGAGACCTTGGCAGCGGGGGCGCTCCTCTCTTCGCGCCTATCGCTCATCATAGCGGCCTCGGCTATCGCGTTGCAACTCGACCTTATCAAGACCTCCACCAACTCAGCTATCGTGTTGGTGGCGATTGTGACCTGTACCCTGTCGCCGATACTCTTTTCTCGCCTCATGCCCACGCAGGAAAGCGTGGAGCGCAAAGGGGTCATCATCCTGGGCACCGACCAGTTGGCTCGGCTGCTGGCAACCCGCCTGCAACGAGACGGCGAGCAGGTGACGTTTGTGAGCCGCGACTCGGCCCAGTTGCGCCGTTTGAAACAGGATGGCTTTCAGGTGGTAGTGGGCAATCCTGCGCAGCCGGAAGTGCTGGAGGAAGCCGGAGCGCAAAAGGCGCGCGCCTTTATCGCTGTGCCGACCTCCCTCGACATCATGCTGGAGGTGTGCAGACTGGCGCGGGATCGCTTTACCATCCCCAGCATCGTTGCTCGCTCGGACGATCCTGACTATATCAAGCGGTTGCAGGACATGGAGGTGAGGGTGATACAGCCCTCGAACGCTACCGCCCTGGCCCTGGAAGGCGCTGTGCAGTTCCCCGCCTCGTTCGACCTGCTCATGGACCAGCGCGACGATGTGGACCTGCTCGACACCGTAGTGCGGAACCCCATGCTCGCCAATAAGTCGCTGCGGCGCATAAGGCTGCCGGGCAACGCCCTGGTGCTTGGTGTGCGCCGGCAGGGTGAGGTAATCGTGCCTCACGGAGATACAGTTGTGCAGACCGGGGACATCCTGATGCTGGTGGGCAGTCCCGAAGCGCTGCGCGAAGCCCAGTCGCTCGTCGAGGGGTATGGGAGACGCAACGGCAAAGCGTAGGCACGCCCTTCACCGTTGAACCGAAAAGCGGACCGAACAAAGCGGAATGAGTAAGGAGGAACACTGAAGAGCTATGCCCCGAACGCAGACCCAGATGGAAGTACGGCCCGTACTGCCGGGCCTTGAGGAAAGCCTCTACAACTGGACGGTAGACGAGCTTAAGTGGTACGCCGAAGCGCTGCCCGGCCCCACCAAGACACGCAAAGCCGACATCGCGGCTAAGGTCTTGTCGGTGCTCGGCGATCCAAAGGCGTTGCGCGCCTTGTGGGAGAATCTGAGTCAAGAGCAGCAGTGGCTCATCGCCGATGTATTGCATAACGGGGGCGGGTGGTGCGATTTAGATAGAATAGAGGCCCGCTATCATGGTGTGACCGCACCCAGGGGGCCGCGCAGCCGCTACTCTTCCTACTCTGTGGGCGGCTACTACCACGACCCTTACAAGAAGCAGAGTGCCTCGGCCTTCGACATGTTCTTTGCCTACAGGTACGACCTGGGCTTTTACATACCAGGCCAGGTAGCGGCTATGCTCCTCACCTTTGTGCCCCCGCCCCCGCCCGACCATTTGGCGAGCTCTCCCAATCCGCCTATTTTGCCGACTCCTCAACACCTGCCTGAACCGCCCGAAATCATGCGGGCAGACGCAGAGCGCTCTGTATTCGACGACATCGCCGCCACTCTGCTTCTCGTGCAGCAGGGCAAGGGAACCGTCAGCGCCAACACGCAGCTACCAACCCTGGGGACGGTGCGCCTACTGCGACAGAGGCTGGTCGGCGACGACTACTTCGAGGATCTGGACGAGCAGGGGTACAAGCGGGCCGACGAAGCCGTGCGTCCGTTGGCTCTTGTTATGCTGATGCAGGCGGCGAAGTGGGCCGCGCCTCTCAGCAAAGGCAGCACCAAACTGGCCTTGACCAAAGCCGGGCAGGAACTGCTTGCGGGGCCGGTTGAGCCGAGGCACATAAGGGAAGCTTGGCACGCCTGGGTGCGGAGCAACTTGCTGGATGAGCTTTCCCGTGTGAAAGGTGTAAAAGGGCAGCAGTCCAAAGATGTGCGTCTGACCAAACCTCAAGAGCGCAAATCGCTGGTGGAGGAGGCGCTGAGGGAGTGCCCAGTTGGGCTGTGGGTGGAGTTCAGCGAGTTCCTACGCTATATGCGCTCCAACGACCTGCTGCCCCAGATCGAGCGTACCTCGGATTCGTACCTCTACGTCGGCTACAACAGCTACTACAATAACTGGGACTATCAAAACTACGACTACTGGGAGGTCGTGCAAGGCTCCTACCTGCGGGCGCTCGTCTGGGAATACGCGGCGACCCTGGGGATGGCGGAGATCGCGTACACCTGGCCGGAGGACGCGCCCCTCGGTACCAACCACACCTACAGCATGTACGAAGACTACCTGAGCCGCTACGATGGTTTGCTGGCTTTTCGGCTGACCAACCTGGGGGCGTATGCCCTGGGCCTGACGGACCAGTACTCGCTGCCGGAAGAAGCTCCGGTCGAGGGGCCTCCGCCGGTGATGCTGCTGCCCAACCTGGACATCGTGATCACCGACGCGAGGCGGGTAAGCGGGAGGGATAGGGCCTTTTTCGCAAGGATAGGCACGCAGCAGAGCCAGGATGTGTACCACCTGAGCCGCGACCTGCTGATGGAGTTGGCGGAAAGCGGCTCGAACCTGGACCGCGTGAAGCAATTTCTCGAAGGCAAGAGCGGGATAGAGGAGGCCCGGTTTCCTCAGACGGTGCGCGTTTTTTTCTCTGACCTGGAGCGACGCTTGAACGCCGTGCGCGAACGGGGCCGGGTGCTGATGTTGGAGGGCGACGAGCATGTGCTGACGGAGTTGGCCCACACCCGCTCGTTGCGTGGTACGGTGCAGTTAGGCCGCGTGGGAGATGAAACAATCCTGCTGGTGCCGGAGAGCCAGGAAGCAGCCGTGCGGCGGCAGATGAAGAAGATGGGCTATGTGCCGGGCAAGGCGTAGAGGGCGAACTTAGCCTGCTGTGTGCGCTGATTTTCCACTCTGGTGGCGGCATTGTTGCCCCTAGCAGTCCTCCTAAGCACACGTGATTTTCTTTGTCCGGCATCGTAGGCTTGGGCAGATCATGAGCGTGCAAGTAGGGGCAGTCTGTGATATAATTAACAGTCAAACCCAAATATGATGAACCAGGAGTCTCGGTGGAGACGGCGCTGCTATGTGGAGGAAAGTCATGCCAAGTAATTTAGTGCAGAAGATAATAGAGGCACACCTTGTGTCGGGGGAAATGAAGCCCGGCAAAGAAGTCGCCATTAAAATAGACCAGACGCTTACCCAAGACGCCACCGGCACGATGTCCTATTTGCAGTTCGAGGCGATGGGCATCCCTCGTGTGCGGACGGACGTGTCGGTGAGCTATGTGGACCATAACATGCTCCAGACCGGCTTCGAGAACGCCGACGATCATAGGTTCTTACAATCTATTGCCTCTAAGTACGGCATATTTTTTTCGCGCCCCGGCAACGGCATCTGCCACCAGGTACACCTTGAGCGGTTCGCGATCCCCGGCAAGACGTTGCTCGGTTCGGACAGCCATACGCCCACCAGCGGCGGGCTGGGGATGATAGCGATTGGGGCGGGCGGCCTGGACGTGGCGGTGGCGATGGGCGGGGGGCCTTTCTACATGGCGATGCCCGAAGTGTGGCTGGTGCGCCTTATCGGCGAGCGCCAACCCTGGGTAGCAGCCAAAGACATTATTTTTGAACTGCTGCGGCGGCTCACCGTGAAGGGCGGCGTCGGCAAGATAATCGAGTATGGCGGCCCCGGCGTGGCCGACCTTGCCGTGCCTGAGCGGAGCACCATCACCAACATGGGCGCGGAGCTTGGAGCTACCACCTCCGTTTTCCCCTCTGATCAGCGCACCCTCGAATATATGGAGGCCCAGGGCCGTGAGAAGGATTGGGTAGAACTAGGCCCTGATAAAGATGCCGAGTACGACGGCATCATCGAGATCGTGCTGGACGAGCTTGAGCCTCTTCTCTCCAG
>JBBSIX010000289.1:0-4126 GCA_038231875.1 Chloroflexia bacterium
AGCTGCACGCCGAGGCCGTACGATATTTTGGTGCGCCGCCAGTCCTCAACAAGCTCAGGCTCCGCGCCTTCGCCCCCCGCCTGCACGGTCATCTTGTAGACCTGCGTCTTCTGTTTAGCCGGTTGGTAATAGGTCCAGATGTTGTACAAGCTTGACGTTGGGAAAGACACCGGCACGGTGGCCGCACCGCGCAGCAGCCTATCGGTGAAGCTGTGCCGGAAGAATTGCAGATCGCGCCGGATGGTGACGGTGTGCATCAGCCCATCGAACACCGGCTCAAACTGCGTCACCGTCTTGCCGGTCTTGGCGTCCCGAACGGTAAAAGTCAACGACCCCAGGGCGGGGGGATTCAGCGCCGGAGGGTCCATGAGGGCCGCCACATCGTACTGGCTGCCGGCGCTCTCCTCGGTGACTGTCGTGGGGCCTACACACCCGGAAACCAGCGCTGATGCGACGGTAAGCAGTGCGATTGCAAGTGCCGGTGTGCGCCACGCGCTGCGCATTCCAGACAAAGTAGGTTCCTCCTGTTGGGTTGCGCAAGCCGCGCCACATCCAAATGAGTCTTTGGACTGTGAGGCAGCTTGGGTAACTCAGTTACGGTACGAGTAGTTCGCCGCTCACGAGCTTCGGCTCGTAGTGCTGCATCGTAATGCAGTTCGTCGGGCAAATCTGGGCGCACAGGCCACAGCGGATGCACAGGTACTCATCCATTATCATGGCCGCCCCGTGCCGCCAGTTCTTCGCCTCAAGCAAGCGCGGCTCGTCCGGCTTGCCGTTTACGCTGTCAATCAGGTCCATGTCGGCCATGTGGATCACGTTGGTCGGGCAGACTTCAACGCAGGCGTTGCACAAGATGCAGTTGTCGCCATCCACAAAGATATTTAGCTGGCACTGCAAGCAGCGCTTGGCCTCCTGAAAGGCTTCTTCCTGATAGAAGCCCAACTCAACCTCGGTTTCAAGGTTGTAGCGCTCCCCAAGAGGCAGCATCGGCATGTGCTGGCGGGGCACAGCGTCGTAATCGTCGCCATCCACCAGGCGGCGCTGCATCGTATCCGCCGTCCATATGGAGATCGGCTGCCAGGACATCCTGACGGTGGCGTCGGGGGCGGTTTCGGCCCGCACCGTCTCGGCCTCAGCCCACTGGGTGAGCTCCCTGGTAACATCGAGGTGGTAATCCGACACGTAGTCGAGATAGGGCACCAGGGCAAAGTCGGCTTGCAGTTGGACGGGGTTGGCGGCGGTGTCTATGCCGCGCAGGTACTGGTCAATGGCGATAGCGGCCTTCTGCCCCTCGCCTATGCAGCTGATCAGGTTGCGCGCTCCCGCCACGAAGTCGCCCGCCGCGAACAGGCCGGGCACTGAGGTCATCCATGTCACGGGGTTCACTTCCGGTCTGTTGCGCCGGTTCAGCTTGAAAGGCACGCTGGGTATGGCCCACGTAGGATCGCTGTTCTGGCCTGTGGCGGCGATCACCGTGTCCAGCTCAAGCACGAACTCGGAGCCGGGGATCGGAACCGGGGCGCGCCGTCCACTAGCATCCGGCTCGCCCAGGCGGTTGCGGATGCATTTCAGGCCGACTACGTGCCCACCATCCGTCAGAATCTCCACAGGCGACACTAGGAAGCGGAAGTCCACCCCCTCGATCTCGGCCTCGCGGGCTTCCTCGTCGTAGACCTGCATCTCGTTGCGCGAGCGGCGGTACAGCACGTACACCTTCTCGGCGCCCATTCTCAAGGAGGAGCGCGAGCAGTCCATCGCGGTAAAGCCGCCGCCGATCACGGCCACCCGCTTGCCCACCTCCGGGTGCTGGTGCAGGTTCACCCGCTCCATAAACCAGAGACCAGGATACAAGCCGTCCACGGCCTCGTAGTCCTCACCGGGGATCTCCATCTCCTGCGGGTCTTGTGTGCCCGCGCCAATCAGCACGGCGGCGTGCTGCTGCATCAACTCTTCGAGGGGGATAGCGTCGGGGTTCACCGCCTCGGCTCCGGGCCAGTTGCCGAACCCGATGGGCGTACTCAGGCGTATTTCGACGCCGAGCGCCGCCAGATAATCATCTATTTCGCGCTTGCACAGGTCGCGAGGCAAACGCCACTCCGGTATGCCCGCCGTGAGCATCCCCCCCGCCACCGGCAGCGACTCGTAGATAGTCACCCCGTAGCCCAGCTTGGCGAGGTCGCGAGCCGCCGCTATGCCCGTAGGCCCGGCGCCCACCACGCCAACTGTTTTGTCGTGGGTGCGAGGTGGCGCGGGCGGGGGCGTCCAGGGGCCGCGATAGTCGGCTGCCACCCTCTTAAGCCAGCAAATGGCAATCGGCTCGTCCAGGCGGCCACGCCTGCACGCAGGCTCGCAAGGGCGAGCGCATACCCGGCCCAGTATGCCCGGTATCACATTGTCCTCCAGGTTGATCTGGTAGGACGACTCGTAGTCCTCTGCCGCGATGTGGGCGATGTAGCGCGCCACGTCGGTGTAGGCGGGGCAGGCATACTGGCAGGATATATTCGCCAGGAACCATTCGCTGTCGCCGGTTTGCAGGTTGTAAGGGGCCGCCGCACGTTCGGCATGGCCCACAGGCGCCTCCGACCTCACCAGCGCCATCAGCCTCATTCTCTCATCGGCCATAGTGCTTCCTCCGAAGTCCCAAACTCTAGGTTCAACGCTTCACCGGGTGCAAAACGTCGAGCTTATTCGCCACCGGTGGCGAGTTCCAACAACCAACGCTCAGACCTGATAGTGGTTGGCAGGCCGTGAGCCGGGTAAACCCTGGTGCTGTCCGGCAAGGTTGCCAGGCGCAGCAGGCTCTCTGTAAGATGGGCCTTGCTGCCCCCTGGGTGGTCCGTGCGCCCCACTTTCAAACATTGCAGCGTATCACCCGTAAACACCGCGCCGCCCTCGTGCGAGACAAGACACACGCTGCCCGGCGAATGGCCGGGGGTGTGCCACACCTCCAACTCCGTCTTGCCGATCTGCAACAGTTCTCCGTTGCCGAGATAGTGGTCCGCCCTGCTGGGGCGCACCTTCCGGGCAAGTTCCTCATCCGAAGTGAGGCTGGGGTCCGCCAGGCGAGCGCTATCCCAGGAGTGAGCGCAAAGCTGCGCGCCTGTGGCCTCGGTAAGCGTTACGTTCTCGGCGATATTGTCCCAGTGCCCATGCGTGTTGACTATGTAGGCCACCTTGATCCCAACCTCGCGCGCGAACTGAAGCATGTGGCGCGCAGTGCCGAGCGGTGTGTCAATAATCGCGCCGGTGCCGCCCACCTCGTCGTAAACGATATAGGCCGAGGTATCCAGAGGGCCGCCGCCGAACGCCTTGATAAACACCTTAGCGCCCCATCTCACCGCTGCGCGCCGCGCGCATTGCCACCAGGCGCAACGGTCCTTCCCAGCCTGCGGCTACCGGCACCACCAGCTTCGCCCGCCTCTCCCTGCTACTCTCCGGCGACCGCCCAACCGAGGGTAGAGCGACCCCATCAGGCACAAACAGCAACATTGAACAGGCTGAACCGACGGTGTTCTGCAAGGTATAGGCTGTTCCCGCGTCCCAGGTGAGCGAATCGCCTTCTCCCAGGCGGAGCGTCCGCGCCTCTTGCTTGAAAAGCAGTTCCCCGCGCACGACGAAGAGGCACGCTACAACATTGATAACGGTGGTGATGCCGGCTTTGCCGTCCGCGCCGCCTGCAAGTAGCCGGCCGGCCTCCAGGCGAGCCAACGCCATACAACCTTGAGGCGTGTGAGCGCCCACCGTGACGGAGGAGGCCGAAGCGGAGGCCGCTACACGGCGTACCACGCTTGGAACAGCCACCTCGCTCGGCCCTCCGGTAGGGGGCGCAGCATCCAACAACTCCGACACCGGCACCGATAAGGCCACCGCAATTCTCTGCAAACTGACTACTGAGGGGTTGGCCGAACCGCCCTCTACCTGGCTGAGGAAGCCCTTGCTCAAGCCGCTTGACCGACCCAAAGCCGCGAGGGACAGCCCTGAAGCCAGGCGCACCCGCCGCAATCGTTCGCCGATAGCCATCGCACCCCTCCGTTTAGCGCTGGTAAACCCGTTCGATGCTACTATACCAACGCCGTCGGGCGCTGTCAAGGCAAAGAGCGCGGATAAATGTTCGTACTTATAATAG
>JBBSIX010000290.1:0-4075 GCA_038231875.1 Chloroflexia bacterium
CAGGTTGGTGCAGGTGTAATTGGCCGGTGTGCTGATTAGATACTCGATGTACTGCCTTTTTGTTATCATGCTTGTACCTTATCATAGCTATCTGATTTGGTTCAAGCGAAAGTCCTAATATAGAAGGAGTACGCCCCGCCTGTAGGCAGTCCAGGGCGGTTGTTTAGAGTATACTTTGGGCAAGTGGGGTTGTCAATGGGAGATTTGGTAGGGTAAAGGTTCCGCATGATGGAAGCGCCGGGAGTGCAGAGGCCTCCACTGTGCACCCTGTCTGCATCCCATCTGCAACCGTTGCAGCTCTCAGCCGTTATCTCTGGTAGCCGGCGTGTCTGTTGTTCGGCTGTACTTCAGAGGAGGGAACCTGTGACCGCTGTGAAGTCGCCTTTTCGCATCTTGCTCGTGGCGCTGGGGCTTGGCTACGCCGTTGACTTGCTTTTTTATGGGCACACCCTGGGCGTGTCGGCGCTGCTGTTCGTACTGCTCATGCTGGCGGCCCTCCTGGGGGTGAGCCGCATGGAGCGCGTCAGCCTGGAGCGGCGAAACCTCTGGCTGGTGGAGCCGCTGTTGTTTTTCGCCGGTATGATCTTTGTGCGGGCCAACGTATCGCTCACCTGGATGAACAGCGTAGCGGCGCTGGTGTTGTTGGGCTTGCTGATCTACTTCCTGGCAGCTGACCATGTGGAGCGGCTCGGCTTGCTGGGCTACCCTGCGGTGCTGGCGATTGCCCTGGGTCGCGCCTTCGCCGAGCCTGTGCCCCCTGTGGGCCTACTTGCGGCCGAGGCCTCGGTCCACAAAGAGCGGGTGCGCCTGGCCGCGCCCTTGCTGCGCGGCCTGCTGATGGCCCTGCCCCTGCTTATCCTGTTTACCCTCTTGCTCGCCTCGGCTGACCTTTTCTTCGCCGACTATATTAACAATTTGCTCTCATTGGACTTCGCCCGTGACCTGCCGCAGATGCTGCTGCATCTCGCCCTTATCTTGATCGCTGCCTGGGTGTGCGCCGGGGCGCTCTACTTTGCCCTGAGCCGCCAACGCAGCCCTGAGCTTCGGGGAGAGCTTTACGAACTGCCCGGCTCGGTACACTTCAGGCGCACGGTGGGCTTCCTTGAAGGGGCTACGGTGCTCGCCCTGGTAGATTTGCTGTTCGCCGCCTTTGCCTGGACGCAGTTCGCCTACTTGTTCAGCGGCGAGGCAGCCCGCAAGCTGGGCTACGAAGCCTACCGAGAGTACGTGCGGCAGGGCTTCGGGCAGCTGCTGTTGGTGTCGCTCCTCGCGATGGCCCTGATCCTGGGCTTACGCACGCTGGCGCGCCCGGAAAATAACCGGCAAATCCGCGCGTTCAATGCTCTGAGCACAGCCATGATCTGCCTCGCCCTGGTGATGCTGGTGTCGGCTTTCTGGCGCATGCTCGTCTGGGAGAACATCCAGTTCTATATCAACACTCCCCTGCGTATCTACATTCGGGTGTTTGTGATCTTCTTGGGACTGCTTTTCCTGTGGCTCCTCTTCACGATGTGGATCAGGAGCAACCGCTTCGCCATCGGTGCGTTCGTGGCTGCGCTGGCCTTCCTGGTGACGGTGAATATAGTCAACCCCGATGCCGACGTAGCCGCCTACAACCTGGCTCATCGCGACGATGACCTCGCTACCCGCTACCTGTCTCTACTATCGGACGACGCGGTGCCTGCGCTGGTGCAAGGCTTACGGGAGTCGAGCGGCTTTGCCCACGAGAGCATCGCCGCAGATTTGCAGAGGCGCCTCGACGGTATGGAGCGCGACCGGGGGTGGCAAAGCTGGCAGTCGTTCCACTTTGCCCGGTGGGAGGCGTATGGCATGCTGCGCGACCTGCGCGCTCAGGGCCAACTGTGCTGCGAGGTGGGCAGCGAAGGCATCCGGCTGGTGGCTGATGTACCTCCTCCGGTGCGTACCGTTGTGGTGAATGGGGTGATGTACTACCTGCCGGAGCCGGTGCCGAGCGCAGCCGCCGTCGTGCCGCCGAGGGGTCCGCAGAGCGCGAAAGTGGGTCGGCAAAAAATAGAACTGTTTGGCTATTAACGTTGTGTTAACAGATAAGGACCATAGTGGGGGCACAAAAAATGCTAAAAACTCACTTCCAACTACCGATGCTTTTGTGGTATAATTGTGAAACCGCATCTAGAGGCCAACAAAGCGGCATCCGCATATTTCCGACATCGCTTTAGCCTTTTTCGTCCCGCCCACTCGTCTTTTGTTTGTGACTGTTCTACTCTATTGTCCTGTTGTCGCTGTAGGAGGCCCGCCTGCCGGGTTTCGGGCAACACAAGCCGCTAGAGCAGGCTGGATAGGCAGGTAACTGAGATGGAAACCGATTTCCAGCTTATCGCACAGCGACTCAAGCGCCGCGACAGCGCAGCACATAGAACCGAGGCCACCGGCAGCGAAGCCGACGATTATGTGGCCCAGATTGAGGTGATACATTTGGAATCAACTCTCGGTACGGCCTCAGCCGTACCAGCCGTACATGAAGATACGGAGATTGTACGCCGAATCCAGTGGGGCGATATGGATGCGTTTGAGGCGCTGTTCAACAAGTACCAGGGGCAGATTTATCGCACTGCATACGCCGTTACGCGCGATGCGGGCGTCGCCGAGGAGGTGTTGCAGGACTGCTTCTACAAGACCTACTTGAATATCATGAACATCACCGGCGCAGGCTCCCTCTCCCCCTGGCTCCACAGGGTGGCCGTCAACCTCAGCTGCAACGCCCTCAAGAAGCGCCGCGTCTATCTGGAGCCGATAGAGGGGGTAGCCGAGGGATATTTGTCGGCGGAGGCGCACCACTCGCCTGAAGCGGTGGCCGAGCAGTCGGAACTGCGCGTGAGGATGCGCGATGCCATCAACTCGCTGCCTCTCAAACACCGGCTTGTGGTTACGTTGCATTATCTTCAAGACTTCTCACTTCCTGAGATAGGCTACATCTTAGACCTACCTGTGGGCACCGTAAAGTCGCGCCTACACCACGCTAGAAAGGCGTTGCGCGCCCGACTAGAGTCGCAGAACACGCCCTCATTGGAGGCTACTTATGATCCGGCGTATTAGATTTAGACGGTCCCCCTCGCCCCTTATCGAGGATATGATTTTTTCGGTCAAGAACCTGGTCCTCTCATCCACCGGGGTGGATGATGACGCTTCTCTGGGAGTGCTGGTCAAGTATGCCCTCAATGAAAACAGCTCGGAGGCCTTGCCCGCAAGCGCCGACCGTATATGGGACAGGTTGAGCAGGCGGGTGCGCTCGCCGTTCGGGGGCATGGCGGTGGAAGGCCCGGCTGTGAGCGGCGAGGAGCTAGGGAGCGGCCATGCTCAGATGCCTTTCTCAGTGGGCGACGAGGCCACCGTTGCCAGGCCCGCCAACTCGCAAGAGACCCTCGACCAGCGTGTGATGAGCTTCGGCACTCTCAAAGAGGCGATGCCTCTTAGTTAGGCGGCTGGTCCCCGGCTACACAGGAGGACGGCCCGGCGCCGTCCTTTTTTGCGGGCGCCAACCTTGAGTCGAGCGCCATGTCTGGTAACGCCCCGGCACGGATTGCCGAAAGTTGTTATAATTTATACAGGTCCATCCACTCAAATGAATATTTGGCTTACATAGAGAGCATAAAGATAGAACTTTACATTAGAAGCAAGCAGGATATAGAGCAAACAGCGACCCGAACGGTTTCTGTTTGCTCTATATCTTAGAAGGCTCGAAAGCCTACCTAAGGTTTCTGAAAATGAGGTAGTAATGTCGCTTAGAGAGAACTCATATATGGATGATAGAGCGCCCCAGCCGTTGTCGGGGGAGCGCAATCTCGCCGACCGAGTGCAGCCGGTGGACGTGCGCGGTTTGTCGGCGCGGCTTTCTGAGAATGTAGAGAGGGTGATCATCGGCAAGCATCAGGAGGTGCAGATAACCCTCATCGCTTTGTTATGCCAGGGGCACGTGCTGGTGGAGGATGTGCCGGGGGTGGGCAAGACGGTGCTCGCCAAGGCGATTGCCCGCTCGGTGGGCTGCTCATTCAAGCGTGTGCAGTTCACGCCCGACCTGCTGCCCTCCGACGTAACG
>JBBSIX010000291.1:0-4074 GCA_038231875.1 Chloroflexia bacterium
GGCAAGTCAAGCGGGTCAGCTGGACCTGTTTTCGTTCAGCGAGGCCCCATCAGCGCCGCCTCCCGACGAAGCAATCACACTACAGCAGACTGCGCCGTCGCCTAGAGAGCGGTATGTACAGCGCGCCTGGGAACAGGAGCACCTAGGGGTGGGCTTCACAGATGCAGAGGAGTTGGACGCCCTGAACCGCGCCCTTAAGGAAGCAGGCAACCTGCGCTCGCGCCTGCTGACTACCGAGGAAGTTAGTCGTAAAACCGTTGGGACCAGCGTAAATCTAGTGGGCCTGCTCACCTCGGTAGCTGTGCTATCCCCGCCGGCCGCAGGCAGGGAGGGACAAACCCCAACCGGCCCGATGGCTACCGCCTGGATAGAGGACGGCACGGGCGCAATTGAACTGGTGGCCTTTCCACCCAGCTACAAGAGGCAAGCCGGACTTTGGGTTGAGAACAAGCCTGTGGCAGTTACCGCCCGCGTCCGCCTGCACCCGGAAGGCGATCCTTATTTGCTGTGCGAGCACCTGGCTCCGTTCCAGGCAGGTGGAGAAGAAGCCGAAATCGAGCTAAAGGTGAAGCCTAGCGGGAAGAAATCGTCCACCCAGGAGACAGGCGCCGAGCCTGCTCTCGCGCCTACTGCGGCCCCTGCCGTCTCCGGCGCAACCTCGGCGGCTCCCCACCCCAACGGCCACTCTAATGGTCACTCAAGCAGCCATCACACAACAGATACCGAAGACAAAGAGGTAGTCCCGCCCACAAGCAGCCCCAACCAGCCGGCCGACCGCATGCTCATCATCACCTTGCCCGCGTCCGAGGACGAGCACGCCGATATTGACCGGATGATCTCCCTCAAAGAGCTACTTTATGCGCATCCCGGCCCCGACCTCGTAACCCTGCGTATCCACTACAGCCCCGACCCCGGCTCCGTTACCAAAGTCCAACTTCCCGCAGGCGTCTACTACAATGCCACGTTCGAAGCCCAGGTAGCCGACCTGTTGGGGCCGGGCACGCTGGCGGTAGTCGGAAAGTAACAGCCGCCACCGAACGGCTATAAGAGGTTGCGCTCGGCGGCGGCCACTATAGGGCGCATCTCGGATAGAGATAAGTGCTGCGACCAAAAGGCTAATAGCCCCACAACCAGCGTGGTGACAAGCTGCCCAACGTGGAAGATCAGAGCAAAAGCCACCGCAAGCTCTTTGTCTACCTGGAAGAAAGCCATCGCCGCCACGCACAGCGCCTCGTAAGTGCCCACGTTGCCGGGTAGGGCAGGCACCAGCAGGCCGAGGTTGACAAGCGCCGTCACGAAAAAGAGGCCGGGCAGGGCGGTGACGGCTGCCGGAAAAGGTTCGCGGAAAGACAGCAAGGCCGTCAGGAACATGAGCGCCACCACCAGCCACACCCCTAGAGAGACGGCAGCCGCGCTGATTAGCGGGGCCGGGCTTTTGAAGACGTGCATACCGCCGGCGAAAGTCTCCACCAGCCTCACAGCCAACCCCTTCACCTTGCTCGGCAAAGGCAAGCGCGACACGAGCCGTTCGGTCAGCAGGGCTATTTGCCTGCTGAAGATGTAGAAAAGCGCCAGCCCGCCAATCGCCAAAGCCAGCCCCACCCCGGCTACCCAGGCAAGGGTGCCGGCGCCCGGCCCCGCCGTCTGCACCCCTGTCGAGGGTAGCAGCGCCAGACTGAGCAGCAACATCAGCAGCAAAGCCACGCCGTCGAACGCCTTCTCAATAACAATGGTGGCAAGGACAGTGGTCTTGGTGAGGCCGGTCTTGCGTCCCAACAAGTATGCGCGCACGATGTCGCCCGCCCTGGCCGGGAAGAGTGCATTGAAAAAGTAGCCTGTCATCACCTTACCGTACAGGCTGAGAAGGTTCACCTTGTGCCGCACCTTACCGGCAGGCGCATGAGGCGCGCCCCGCATGGAGAGAGCCGTAGCCGGCGCCTCAAGCGGATCAAGTAGAAACCGCCAGCGCCAGGTCATGAGGAAATAGGCCGCCAGCATAAGCAGCATCGAAAGCCCAAAGAGCGGCAGGTCTACCTCGCTGAGGTGCCGCCACACCTGCCTCCACTCTACCCCCCGCAATACGAAGTAGAGGGAGACCCCGCTGACCAGTAGGCCCAGACCGATCCTGCGGATATTCATCTTCTCAGCGCAACGTCGCAAAAGATAAGAGAAGCTAATGGACCAACCGTGTGTAGAGGCAAGTCTTGATCAGAGTATGGAACTGTTATTCTCCTAGCCCTCAGAGCCACACTTATTGTCTCCGCTCTACTTTGATCTAAGCTCCTCCAGCAAGTCATTTGCTTGCTGCCTCTCCCAGGGTGGGGCAGATGAGCTTAACACTTTGCTGAAATCCGCCACTGCCTTTTTGTTGTTTCCCTGAAGCATATAAACTTGCCCACGTACAAGATAGTTGGTTCCCGGGTTACGGTTAATCTTGAAAGCCAGCGAAATATCATTAAAAGCACGATCGTACAGCCCCTTCTTAGCGTAGGCCAGTCCTCTATAGCTGTAAGCTTCATCTAAGCTGCTGTTCAATTGGAGGGCTTTATCTAACTGTTCAATAGAGACATCGTAATCGCCCTTGGGCAAGTATATCTCGGCACACACCAGGTGTGCTTCAGCGATGTCGGGACCAAGTTGAAGGGCCTGAGTGCAGTCACGCAGTGCGTCCTCCATGTGACCTGTCAACATGTGGACGAAGCCCCGCACCTGATAGGCGGCAGCGTAGTCGGGCTTAAGCTTGATAGCCTCATCGTAATCTGACAAGGCTTCAGCGTACCGACCCTGCAACGTGTATGCATCCCCCCGGCCTTCATAGCTGTAGGCATCGGCAGCGAGTTTGATAGCTTCAGTAAAGTCGTCAACAGATTTGGCGTACTCTCCCTGGATTATGTAGCAATGTGCTCTGCCCCGGAAAGCCTGCCAATAATTAGGGTTCAACTTGATAGCTTCAGTAAAGAGAACAATAGCGCGGCGACAATCTCCGGCAGCAGTTAAAGTTTCCCCCTGTTTGAAGAAATCGTTCCCACTAGCCGAGGTGGGAGTTGGGCTTTCCTGAGAGGTAGCATCACAAGCTGCCAATGAGAGCGCACACACAGTAATCAGCAGTAGTTTCAGAGGCCGGATGCGGTTCGGCAGTTGGTGGAGCAGCATAGCTTCGGCCCTCTCTAGTAAGGCTGGGCAGGAGTGAGGCAAAACGCAAAGTGCGAAATCATAACAACTATCCCCATCTCCTTGTCTGACTCTAGCTGCCGGCTCGTACTACCATCAAGGGCTGGCCGTACTCCACAGGCTCGGCGTTTTGCACAAGTATGCGGGTGATAACGCCCCCCACCTCAGCCTCGATAGGGTTCATCATCTTCATCGCCTCTATGATGCACACCGTCTGGCCCGGCTCAAGGGTGTCGCCTTCCTGCACGTAAGGCGGCTCGTTGGGGGCGGGGGCCGAGTAGAAGGTGCCCACCATAGGAGCCACCACCAACTCCTCACCCGCCTCAAGCTCTATCACCTCGCCATGCACAGGATTGTGCCCTATCATAGTGATAGGATTGTTGGTGTCGGGAGCGGGCAAAACGGCGGGCGGAGTGTAAACCGAGCTAGGCACGGCATAGCCGATAGGAGGCTGCTGGTGTGCGCCACGCTTGATGGTAATACGCGCCTGCCCGCTCTCCATATGTAGTTCGCTGATGTCGGTGGCTGCGATCAGACGCATCAGCTCCTTCACCTCGTGACTGAGCGCCGCCAGCCCAGGCACGTCATCGCGTGGCTCCTCGCCGTTCCTCTCCGGTAGCCGTACCATACAAAACCCTCCGAATTGTACAAAGTTGATCTTAGTGGAGAGCAAGAATCCCATCTAGACCCGGCTCTCTATCCGCCTCGTTCCCAAGCGCTCTTAGAAGGTCTTCAGTTTCCACAATTCCGGCGAACTCTTCACTGAGAGAGGTTAGCTCTACGTCATGCATCTCATCGGCTGTAAAGTGCCGAGACGTGACGGGGCTGTGGCGGTCAAAAGTAGCTGTTGCATCCGATACAACAATCGTGTCAAAGCCCAGGTTCGCCGCCATCCTTGCCGTA
>JBBSIX010000292.1:0-4074 GCA_038231875.1 Chloroflexia bacterium
AATCAAGGTCAAACCGGCGGCTATACGCTACAGAGGCACACACGCTATCCTGTAGTAAGTCCATTGTAGCACACAATTAGTGGATTTGCAATAGGTATCCCAGCGAATGTGTGGTCAGACTGAGATGAAACAATAACACAGCATACCTTCAGAGCACTTACCATGCAACCTTTTTGCGCTATGTCCACTCAGGGTGTTCAACTCCCATCCTGTTCGTCAGCCTCCCCACCTTCGCTGGCGGTGGGCACAATTTGTAGGGCAGGCCGTCCTCCCTGTGCCTCGGCCACTGCGTCCATAGCCTCCAGCCGGCTGCGTATGGCGGCCACGCGTGCGCCTGCCTCGGCAGGCACTCCCAGAGGGCGGCCCCTGGCATCTATTATCAGCCCCACCAACCCGCCTTTTACCTCCTGGCCGGGCTGCGTCTTGAGCGGTTTGCCCGGCTCGCCACTGCCTACCCGGAAGCCGCCGGCGGGCTTGACCATGAGGGCTGCGCGCTGCCCCGGCCTGAGTGGGATAACCCGAATGGAGCCATACGGCACTTCAACCGTTTCGGTGCCGCCCTGCTGACGTTCCACCGTTACCGTCACGGCATTGGTCGTGCCCAGCGTCTCTCCCGCCTCGCGTGACGCGCCATGCACCACAATAGCCGTGCCCAGCCACACCAGGCAGTCTCTATCGAATATGTAGGCGGCGGCTGTGCCTTGATGCCGGGCCAGATTGCCCAGAGCGGGGATAAGCAGGGTCGTGTCCAGCGCCAACTCCACAGAGCCAAGCTCCGAGGCGTTGGGTTGCAAGGCATCCAACAGGAGCAGCGCCGCCTGCCCAGGCCTGGGTGCGTGCACCAACAAACCGCCCGTGCCCACCAGCAGATCGTACCGAGCGGGTCGCCCGCCGTTATATCCCGCCAACGCCTCGGCTCCCTGCCGAAGCGCTTCGCGAGCCAATGCGTGCTCAATGGCAAGGTCGCCTGGGGTTTGCGGCAAAGAAAGGGGGCGCACTACTTTATTGAGCGCCCAATCCCACAACTCCTCCTCGCTCATCTCGAACGGCAGCCAACGCAAAACCCGCTCCGCACCGCTCCTCGCCAGCAGGTTACTCAGGCCGTAGGCCATGCCTATGTCGCCCAACACTACCGATTGGTTGCCCTGGGCGTTCGCCAGAAAAAGCGATGTGGAGGAGGCCCCCACGTCCACCAGCAGCGTTTCACGCCCATACTGGCTGTGCAAATAGCGCGTAATCAGCCGCTCGCAGTCGGCAGTGGGCACGAGTGGCCCTTCAGCCCAGCGCGACAGCACCGCATACCCCGGTATCTGGGGAACCCGCCGTTCGGCGTATATGCCGGCCAGAGCGTCGGCGGCGGGGCCGGTCAACTCTGTGTCCAGGCTGGGACGCACGTTGGCTACCGACTTTATCTCGGCTACCGGCACAAGCGCCTGCGCTACGCTTTCCAAAGCCTCCTGGTTGCCCGCGAAGATCACTGTGGGCATGCCTGGGGCAGTTTGCCCTTTGCGTGCCGCTATCTCCGCACGGCTGCTCTGCTCACGGGCCGTCACTCCGATCACCTTCGCCAATCTCACCAGGGGGGCCACAGGCCCGCCGTCTACCCCTCCCGAAACCAGCACCACATCAGGCGGCTGGGCGAGCAACTTGTCGGTCTGCTCCTGCGACCAGGCGACCGCCGGGTTGAGCAGAGCATCGTCGTCCGACGGCAGTTTGTACAACCCCTCGTCCAGCGTAATGCGCGACACGATACTGGTGTAAGTGCTCATGCCGGCCTGCAATGCGCTCGACGCTGAAACATCGTTGCTTACCGCCGCCACCACCAGCCGCAGCGCCGGGGCCGCGCTCGAGGTGACGATAAAGAGGTCCAGCCCGTTGCCGTCCCGACGCTGCGGCATAAGCAGGCGCGTGCCCTCGGTCAGCTTGCGGCCCGTTATCCCCTCAAGCTCGGCCAGGGCGTTGTATACCCCCGATGTTACGTCGTTGTACGGAGCTTCGGCGGTAGTGGCGGCTGAGGTGCGCGCTATAAAGCGGTACTCGTCGCCCACCACGTCGAACAGCACCGCTCTGGTATAGAGCGAACCGACATCTACCGCCAACATCGCGCCTACCTGGGCAATTGTGGTTTCTTCAGGTACACCCGCCGGCGCGCCCTGCGTAGTTTGTGTGGGTTGTTCATTCTGCATAGGTGAGTATTTCCGCAACGGTAACAGGGAACCGTAGATCCCCTTGGGGGCTTTGCTAGAACCCCAGGAGGTTGTAAAAAATAAAATCCACCAGGAACTTCAGCCGCTCTATCAAAGCTGCATAGAAGGTGGTGGTGAGGGTGCCGAGGAGGGCGCCGAAGGTAACAACCAGCACCCACCGGCCCACGCTCGATAGTGCCCGCACCGGCTGAGGACGCTCGCCCCCGGCCCTGGCTCCAAACGCGAAATAAGCCAGCCCGCATACCACGCCGCCCAACAGTACCAGGTCGCCCGCCAGGGCTAGAGGGTCGTTGAGGTTGAGCAGCCGCATCGTATCGAGCGACTGAGGTACGAGGGTGCCGGCCAACGCCCCGCCCAGGGCAAGCGCCGAGCCTACCACTACCACAAGGTTGAGGCTGAACGACGCCGGCCACGCTCCCGGAAAGGCCAAACGCATCAACAGCAGCAGGCCCAACGCCACCGGCACCGCCGCCAGCCACCTGTCGGCAGGAGGCGTGCCCGCGTTGGGCACGACAATGCGGGCCACATGCGGCACTACTACTTGCGTCAGCAACAGCAGCGTCACATAGCCTACCGATACGCCTGCCAGCAGGCTCTGGGCTATACGCCACAAGGGATTCGCCCCAAGTAGATAGCTAAACACCATCAGCGTAAGCAGCCCGGCTACGATGCCGCCTATTAGATTTGCGTCCATCTGCTCCCCACCCGTGCCCCTACCTCCTTAGTATGCGCCTGGTCGCCATGCTGATGAGAGCGGCCACAATGACCACCGCCACCAGCAGTTGGGCCATAGATTGGGCGTTCAACCTGTCCGACAGCGAGTCGATTGTTACGATTCCTGTGTTCTTGCCTGCCCCTTGCAGTTGGCGGGTGTAGGCCAGCGCGCCCGAGGTGCCGCTTACGACGGCTTGCAGACCTGCCTTCGGCACGTTTAAGTATGTACGGGCCAAAGGCTCCAGCGCCTGGGGCACGGCGGCCACGATCGGAACCTGCGTGCGCGTGCCCACCTGTTCTATCCAGTTACGCATCTCAGCCTCATCCGAGGCCAGATCTATAATCAAAGCAAAGTCGCCCGCGCCTTTTACCTGGCCGCTCCCCAAAATCGGGAAAGAGTCGAGCCTCTGCCCCATCATGTAATCCAGGGGCAACACCGCTGAAAAGTCGTCTACCGTCGAGCGCAAGGCCGCTTCGTTGCCGGGCAAGTAGCCCAGTATGAGGTAATCTTCGCCATAGCGATACCCATAGTTGCCCAACACATCGGTGGTAGCCTCGGCCAGCACCTGCTGGGCAAACCCCGGACCTTGGGGCACTGTGCTGATGGTTACGAACGGCAACCGGCGCGCCATTAAGTGTCGCATCACCGACTTGGACAGCACCGACATCTCGGCGGAGCGGGTGGCATCCCAGTCGTAAACTACCAGTACGGGCTTGCCGCCGGGCACGGCTTCGATAGCATTGTAGAACTGCGTTACCCCAGGGGTAGGCAGAGCCGGCACATCGCCGAATGTGGGCCGCACTATCAACAGAGCAAGCAGCAGACCCAGTATGGCAACGTAAATCAGGCCGTCGGGCAACCACTGCGCTGCCGCCCGCCGCCGGGCAACCCTCACGCCGGCAGAGGGGCCGACGGCCGGTTGGTGGGGCAGGTTCCCGGCTTCGGGCAGGAGCAGGGCGGCCAGGGTGTCTACTGCTCCCGGCCTGGGCGCCCGCACGGTGAGATTACGCGCAACCGGCTCGGCTGCGACCTCCTCAGGCTCATGTCCGGCTTCGGGGGGGCGCGTGGCGGCCTCTGTCTTTTCCTCCTGCATAGCCGACATGGAACGCAGCCACGTGGGTACTTGCTGCGGCTCCTCCTGAGCGGGCTGTG
>JBBSIX010000293.1:0-4065 GCA_038231875.1 Chloroflexia bacterium
GTCGGGCCGGCTTTGTACCTGCCAGGGGTGCAATTCGGCGGCGAAGCGATAGCCCTCGGCCATTTGCCCCTTCATCCAGGTCCACGCCAGGTTACGGCTGTCGGGGTCGGCCATCGAACTGCTGTAGTTGCGCGAGATGCGAAACGGCTCCGGGATAACAAGAGCCAGCGCCAGCCCAACCATCCCCCAGCGCACCGCCGTCCACACGCGGCGGCTCTCGACCTGTGGGGCATATCTGCGTGCCAGGGTGGTAAGCTGCATCGCCACCAGGTCTATTACATAGCCCGACAGAATCGCCAGGAAGGGCAAGATGACGATCAGATTGCGAACATAGGTGAGGGAGAAGCGGCTCATCGCCAACAGGTAGAGCACTGGGAAGGGAATCAGCAGCCAGGCGCGATTGCGTACCGGCGGATTCGCGAGAACCGCGAACGCCCCCAGAAAGGCCGGCATGTAAAAGTAAACGTCGCTCGCGGCGAGGTCGGTTATCTGCCGGCCCGCCGAGGCCCACATCTGTTCCAGGTTCTCGGCAGGCAGGTATGCCCGCACCTGAAACGCAAAGCCTTGCGAGAAAGCGGGCCAGTCGAGCAGCAGGTAAGGCTCGGACAACAAGAAGCCCACCGCCGCGAAAAGAGGAATAGCGGCGAGCGAGCCGAGCAACCGTCTGCCCGGCAGTATCGCCAGCCTACGTCGGCAGGCAAGCGCCCACGCTACGACGGGCACCAACCCTAAGTACAGCCCATTGTACTTTGTGCCCATAGCGATGCCTACCAACAATCCACACAGCGCAGCCGCCCAAAAAAGTAGGTCGTGCCGTAGCCTAGCGCCCGACGAAGACGTGCGGCTCAGGCGATAGGAGGCCCACAGCACGAGCACGCCCATGAGTCCCAGGGGCACGTCGAGCAGCGCAAAGTGCGAATATTCTACGTGCAGGGGCGACACCGCCAGCATGAGCGCCGCCGCTACGCCCACGCGCCTATTGTTGTTGAACATCTCCTTACCCGCCCAATACAGCAAGGCGACGGTAAGCGCGCCCAGGGTAGCCGACAGCGCTCGCGCCCACAGGTAAACGCCCACATCCCTGGTGAAAATGTGCGTTACATCGGGCAGCGACCCTGCTCCGTCGTAGTACCCGCGCAAGGTTCCCCACAGCACGTGCGCCTTGAGCAAGAGCGCCTGGATGTAGATGTAGAGGGACGGCCAGATGTACAGGTGCGGGTTGAGGTCGCCCGTCTTGACGATCTGGATAGCCGAGTCGATCACCTTCGGCTCGTCGGGGTGGCCCACGTAGGGGAGGGAACCGCTTATGCCATGCACCCGCAGCAGCCATGCGAAGAGGAACAGCGCCGACGCTACAGCAAAGTCGGGGGAGAGCAGGCGGCGAGCAAAGTGGTCAAGTTTGGGGCGCATAAGGAATTATAGCACGTCTCGCCGCAGCCACGCCTCCAGCCTGTCCAGCTCCCACGTGGTCACAATGCGGTCGGCGGTAGCCCAAGCTCTATTGCAGAGGCACGCCCCATATCTGCACGCCTTCCGTGGTGCTCACCGCAAGCGCTAGTCCATCAGGGGACCAGGCGAAGCTTACAGAACTTTCTGCGGCGATGCTACGCAACTCTCTGCCTATGGAGGCGTCCCACAGGTCAATACCAAGCGGCGGTGGTTGCTGGTCGCCGCCGGGGGCGGGATCAGGGAAGGTTCCCGGATAGCCCAAAGTAACCAGCACCCGGCTATCCGGAGACCACGCCAGTTTGGTTGTCTGTGTTCTGATAGTCACTAGTCTATTGCCGGAGGCAGCGTCCCACACCCGAATAACCCCAGAGCTTAGTCCGGCAACCCGGCTGCTGTCCGGAGACCAGGCGAGCGAGTAGAGTGTATCATAGTTATCGGCCATCTTCGCTTCTATGGTGGCGCGTACTTCTTCCTCAGAGAGGGGTGTCTTAGGGGGCGTGGTGGCAACCGGGCTAGGAGGAAGCGCATCAGGTATGCTGCGCCTTAACTCTCCCGTAACGGGGTTGCACAGCAGGATAGAGGAGCCGTCCGCGAAGGCGAAGGTCTTGCCGTCGGGAGACCACTGGGCGTCCAATATAAAGGGGTACTCGGTGGGCGGCCAGGAGGGCGTACTGCTCTTCAGTTCTGCCAGTTCCTCTACCCTCCGGCCTGATGCAACATCCCACACCCCACCTCCATCCGGCAGGAAAAGGTGCCCGGCGGGCGTCCACTGCACCCGATGCACCCAGGCGGTGCTCAAGGGATTGCCGCTCTCGTCGGTGTAGAGCGATGCAAGGGCGGCGGGCACTTTGATTGTGCCGGCCAGTTGGCCGGTGGCTGGGTCCCAGAGGCGGACGGCTCCTTCAGCCGAGAGCACAGGCGTTTGACTGTACGGCTCCCCTGCCGCCGACGCCAGCATGCGCCCGTCCGGCGACCAAGCAACATCCACGCTGCCGGTGTTGTTGGGGGAAGTAAACTTCCCCCAGAGCGCGCCGTTGGCTGCCTTTTGCCCAGGCTGCGGAAAGGGAGTGGACAAGGAGTATCGCTCGCTACCATCTCGCGAGTATATCTTCAGTTCGAACCGATCAAGACCCACAGCCAGCAGGCTGCTATCGGGAGACCACTTCATCGAGGATATATCTTCGAGCGTGGCTTCCCCCAACTGTTTCCCCGTGTTGTTGTAGATGTGCAGAGCATAGGTATTGAGAGGGTGATTGTTGCCGACAAAGTTCTCCAGGTACTCACTCTTTGCGATCTCCGCCACGGCCAGGCGGCTGCCATCCGGGGACCACTGTAAGTACGGTGCGGCCTCAGATGATTTGGATGGTAGGGTGTTCACTACCTGCATCCTGAGCGCCATCTGGTCGCTTGGCACCGCGATGAGGCCAGGTATAGGTGTGCCTGATGCCTTGTTCGACCCTCCTTTTGCCCCTTGCCGCGCCTCTAGCAGGGCCACCATACCGGCGGCGAGCAGCACCAGAAGGAGAGCGCCCACCAACCTTGCCGAGAAGGAACCAAGCTGCCCCAATGTCCTGAAGCGCACAGGTCCGTTACCCTGCCCCCTCAAGCCATGCGCCTCGGTCCGCCTATTAGGGTTCTGCTGAGGTCCCGTCTCGTCCGACCGGATACCGCGAATGCAAGGCATCGAGGTATCGGCGGCACCGGCAACAGAGCGCGCTTTCTGGGCTGCCTGCCTGCCCAACATTCGCTCGAACAGTACTCTCTGGAAGTCGTCACTCGCCTGGGGTGTGGCGGCCATGAGCAACCGGGCGAAGCTGTCTACAGAGACAGGTGGACCCCCCAGGTCGCTGTTAGTTGCCTCCTCTGCCGGTGGGCCATGTCGCTCTTGCTTGTTGCTAAACTGTTCGTTCATAGGGAGTTTCCCAGCCGCTCAGTGACGGCGTTCTCAGCCTGGTACTTGCGGTAGAGGTCGTCGAGCGCCCTGCTGAGGTTAGAGGCTACCGTACGCTCGTCCAGCCCCAGCACATAGGCGATCTCGCGATTTTGCAACCCACCGAAGTACTTCAAAGTAACAGCTTCGCGCCTGCGAGGCGGCAGCTGCGAAATCAGGGTATGGAGTTGTGCGAATAGCTCTTTGCGCTCAAGCGCGTCGGCGGGGAGGAGTGCATCGGCGGGAAGCTCGGGAAGCTCGTGCAGAGCAATGGAGCCGGAGACGGAACGGCTGTCGCGGTGGAAATTGCCCACGTGGTTGTGGGCGATGCGAAATATCCAGGCAGCAAAGGAGTTATCGTGTCGCCACCGGAATCCCCCTATCTCCTCCACCACCTTCAGGAAAATATCCGCCACCAGGTCCTCCGTTTCGGGCACACGCCCCACACGATAGCCAACATAGCTGTACACGCGCTGGAAGTAGAGCTTGTACAGCTGCTGCAAAGCTCCTGCATCGTGAGGCGCACGCCGGACAAGCTGCTGCTCACTTAACTCGTCTTGGGCGGTCACGGCATCCTTAGCGGTTGTGTTGTCGGTCTCCAGCGCCACGGCACCCCACTTTGCAAGGGATGTTGTTTTTTGGTCCACCATATTTCTCGCGCAAGTAATAACACATCATAGGCAGAA
>JBBSIX010000294.1:0-4043 GCA_038231875.1 Chloroflexia bacterium
AAATACTACGCTTTGTCATATTCTGAACGTAGTGAGGAATCAGTGGGTGGAGCATGATTCTGGGTGATAGAGCACCTGCTCTGTGTAATCCCGCACCGCATCATGTATATGCCTACTGTCATACAAGCGCACTGATTCCTCACTGCGTTCGGAATGACAAAGCGTAGTATTTCCTCGCCTGCCTGCACGGTAGCAACGGTAGCATACGTAGCTTGAGATGTGGGTAATCACCGGCGCTTCCTTGGGGTACGACCATTTACCTTACGGCATCGCGCCTGTCATACATACTCTCTCTGTTCCGTGTTATAATTCAGCAAAGTCACCAAAACAGAGCTTAGAGCGGAGGCATGCATGGAACAGGGGCGGCAAAGAGTAAGAGTAGTTGTAACAGGCATGGGGGCGGTGTCGCCGTTGGGCAACGACGTGGAAAGCTCCTGGCGCTCGGCTGTCGAAGGGCAGTCGGGCGTGGGGCCGGTCACGCGGTTTGACGCAGCCGGCTACGAAACCCGCATCGCGGCAGAGGTCAAAGATTTCAACGCCGACCTCTATGTGCCGCCCAAAGAACAACGGCGTATGGACCGCTTTATCCACTACGCCATCGCCGTATGCAAACAGGCGGCAGAGCAAGCGAACCTGCAAGTCACTCCTGAGAACAGCGACCACATAGGTGTGCTTATCGGCTCCGGTATCGGCGGCATCGAAACGCTCACCGATGCGGTGCTCACGATACGAGACAAAGGCCCCAATAAGATCAGCCCTTTCGTAATCCCCATGATGCTTACCGACCTTGCCGCCGGGCAGGTGTCCATCCAGATGAAGCTCAAGGGGCCGAACTACGCAGTGGTGTCGGCCTGCTCGTCGTCGGCGAACGCCATCGGGGAGGCCGCCGAGATAATCAGGCGCGGGCAGGCCAAAGCGATGTTCGCGGGCGGCTCGGAGGCCACTGTGTGCCCGGTGGGGCTTGCCACCTTTGGGGCGATGCGAGCGCTCTCCACCCGCAACGACGAGCCTCAGCGTGCCTCCCGACCCTTCGACAAGTTGCGCGACGGCTTTGTGCTGGCCGAGGGCGCTGCCGCTCTCTTTCTGGAAGAGTTGGAGTTTGCCAGAGCGCGTGGGGCCAGTATCCTGGCCGAGGTGGTGGGCTACGGCTCTACCGCCGATGCCCACCATGTAACCGCCCCCCCGGAAGGCGGCGAGGGCGCGGCGAGGGCGATGAAGATGGCTCTCAAAGATGCCGACCTGCGACCTGAAGATATAGACTACCTCAACGCGCACGGCACAAGCACACCCCTCAACGAGAAGTACGAGACGATGGCTATCAAAGCGGCCTTCGGCGATGCCGCATACAGTCTACCTATATCGTCCACCAAGAGCATGACGGGACACATGCTAGGCGCGGCGGGGGCCATGGAAGCCATATTCTGCATTCAGGCAATTAACGAAGGAATTATTCCACCCACCGTCAACCAGGAAGCGCCCGACCCCGACTGCGACCTAGATTACGTGCCTAATAAGGCCCGCCGGGCTGATGTGCGCCGTGCTATGTCCAACAGCATGGGCTTCGGGGGGCACAATGCTGTGCTGATACTTGCGCGATTCGAGGACTGACCCCATTCGCAGTCAGACCATAATCTCTGCAACCCCTACTGAGATTCACAGACGTAAGATGGCCGGATAAGCGCGATTCCCCACCGCATTCGCGCGTAAACCTCTTGACAGGTCGCTAGTTATGCTCTACAATAAAAGGTACTGGGCGACTCAAAGATAATGCTGTTGGGATTACTGCCGACCTGTTGTAGTTACGCCTCCCCCCGCGTGCTGTGTGGGCGCAAACGACCTAAGAACCGCCGCGTTCTAACCTGCGTATGGCACGCCGTCTTCATAACACATTCACGTTTTCACGTTCGGCACAATCTCGAACAGTATATTCTTCGGCAGCCCTAGAGGAACAAGTTCCATCTGCTCCCGCTCCGGTAAGATGCCCAATCTCCAAAGCGGAAAGTACTGTGGACACTGTGTGAAACTCGGGAGGGAGCGGTCCTTCCTCGGTTTTCGTGCTGTGTTGATGTGTTAATGTACTGCATGGTGGGACATCGAAATTGCCCCGGCGATATTCACGCAAGGAGGAAAAGGTATGTCCAAGGACAAAGAAGGACAAAGAAAATGGCACTTTCGCTACCTGGCCCTAGTGGTTTTGGGAGCGATGGTATTGTTCATGGGAAGCGTAGCATACGCCTCCTTCCCAGCCAACCCTGCCGGCGCTCCTGCTTCAGGTGCGACAACGCAGACCAAAGAGAAGGCTGCCCAACCGTTTGACTGCTCACGCATCGCGGAGTTAGGCATAGACAAGCAGATGAACTTCCGCGCCGGCGAGTTGCTCGCGTTCTGCGGCAAGCTCCCCAAGTCGGACCAGACCGGCAGCGAAGCCCAGACGAACGGCATCGCCTCAACCGTGAACAAGCTCGTAGCCCCCCTAGCCTACGGCGGCACGGACAGCAACACCATTCTACCCGACGGCACCTACCCCAAGGTTACTCAAAGCGAAACTTTCACCTGGGGTAACGGCAACACGGTAGTAGTCACCTATAACGACTCCCGCGGATCCCCCTCTTGCTATGGCGGGGGTTCTTATTCGCTTGACGGCGGCGCGACTTGGACCCGCATCGGCGGCACAGGCCCTTCGCCTTTCTGCACAGGTCACGGCACCAACTATGGCGACCCCACAGTGGTGTTCAATGCCTCCCTCAACCAGTGGTACGCCTCCTTCCTGGCGACCGGCTGCGGCGGCCAGGGCATCGGCATCTGGACATCCCCCGATGCGGTGACATGGACGGCAGGCGCTTGCGCCCACAACGGCAGCTCGGATGACCGCCAGTCAATGTGGGTAGACAACAATTCTGCCAGCCCCTACTACGGGCGCATGTACATTTCCTGGAACAACTTTGCCGCCGGGCAGAACATCTATGTAGTTCGCTCGGACGACGGCACAACTTGGAGCTCCCCTGTGCAAGTGCAGACCGGCGGCTTCATTCGCAACGTACAGGATACGGGCGACATTGCCGGCAGCGGTAAAGTGTATATCGCCGGCATGGACGAAATGGGCGGCGGCCTCGGCTCCCGCGCCAACAAGATGTATCGCTCCGACAACGGCGGCGTGACTTGGACTTTGACCTACACAGGGCCCACCTTCCCCGGCGCAGGCCGCAGCACATCGGGCTACTTCGCCACGATGTATGCCAGCCCTTCCTACTGGCGACACATGGGCTGGGGACAGCCTGCCGCCATCGGCACCGTGGTCCACTACGTCTACTCCCAGCACGGCGCAGGCGCCGACCCTGCTGATATGTACTATATCCGCTCCAACGACAGTGGTGCCACCTTCGGCACACCTGTGAAGCTGAACACCGACACCACCACACGGGGTCAGTGGCAAGGCAATATAGCCGTCAGCCTACAGGGCGCGCTCTTTGCCGGCTGGTACGACGAGCGCGAGACCACAAGCTGCGGCAGCCCCGGCTCCAACACCCCTTGCTACAGACGCTGGGGTAGCGGCTCGATTGATAACGGCCTGACCTGGCAGGGCGACATGGAAGTCGGAGATGTGATTAGCCCACTCCCCGCTCAGCCCGACACAGGTGTACAAACAACCTATGTGGGCGACTATGATTATACAAACGCCAACGGCAACAACTTCTTCCAGTCGTGGGTTGACGGGCGCACCATAATCAGCGGTAATTCCCAGCAGGACGTCTACTTCGACAAGATAGTGCTCGTAGTGGGTACGGCTACCCCCACACCTACGGGAACGCTGCCCACCGCAACCGCCACCAATACAGCTACCAACACCCCCACCATCACACCTACCCCCTGCGGCGGCAACGCCAACTACAATATAGCCACAGCCACAGGCACAATAGTGGCGGGCGTGACGGACACCGGCAACCACTGCGATGACTGCACCACCACTATCGCTCTGCCCTTCCCGGTGCAACTGTACGGCACAAACTACTCGTCGGCAGACGTAGGCTCCAACGGCACACTGT
>JBBSIX010000295.1:0-4023 GCA_038231875.1 Chloroflexia bacterium
GTCATTCTGAGTAATCATGGCCCTCATGCCACAACCGACAATGAAAATGGCCGCGTCCGTAGGGGCACGGCGCGCCGTGCCCCTACCCTATTTTCAGAGGAGCCTGAATTGCGAAGCAAGAACTGAAGAATCAGTACGCCTGCATGATAGTAGGCATATACATGGATCGGTACGGAATAACACGGAACAGGTATTCCACTATCGAGTACCATGCTCCACCGACTGATTCCGAACGAAGTGAGGAATGACAATTCATAGCAGGGTCTCAGAAAGCGATGATCTTGCCACCAGCAAGTTATGGACAATCACCAGCTGCATTGGACCAATTTTGGGAATCGGTATGCGTGCCTGCTCCGAGGCTTATCCGACTAGTTCTTCGATGCCTTGCAGCGGGATCCGCACCCAGTCGGGACGGTTGTTCAGTTCGTAGATCAGTTCGTACACCGCCTTTTCGAGCAAGTAGACATCGAGCAGGGTGTGCAGGTTCTCCCACCGGCGAGGCAAAAAGTCTCCGTCGGCGGCGACTTCGAGGTACTCGCCGAGGAAAGCCGCTCCTACCCAGCGGTGCCAGGCGTCGGCCCAGCGCTCTATACCCGCTAGCTCCTCCGAGGCAACCAGCCCTTCGGCTACGCGGGTGAACATGGCGGCATAGGCTGCATAGTGGAACGAGCGCAGCATGCCGGCCACGTCTTTGAGGGGCGAGTGCTTTATTCTGCGTTCAGGCAGCGACCTTACAGGCTCGCCCTCGAAGTCTATGATAACGAAGTCGCTGCCTGTATAGAGCGCCTGTCCCAGATGATAATCGCCGTGACAACGGAGGCGGGTCGCCGTCACCTCATGCCCAAGCAGGAGCCTAAACTGCTCAAGGATGCCGGTTCGACGGCTCAGGACGGCCCCTGCCGTCTCGCGCGCCTCTGCTCCCAGTGCGGCCATGCGGTTTTCAAGCAATCCGAATGCCGTATCGGTTAGTTCCTCCACCGAGTTGTACATATCGCGCAGGTAGCCGGAGGTAACAGGCTCAGGGGAGAAGGCCGGGTCTAGACTATCGGATGCAAGGGTCAGGTGCATCTCAGCCGTGCGCCTGCCGAGCAGCCGGGCCGAGGCCGCGTAAGGGCCGAGCGCCTCCCGAACAGGGTCGGGCATCTCACGGCCAAGCAGGTCGAGAGGCTGTGTAGCCGGCCCGGCATCGCGCAAAGTGCAGATCCTCTGCGACATCGCATAGGCAAAATAGTCGTCCAGCGCATCGAGGGTCCACTGCCAGGCATCGCCCTGGTTAGGCACGAAGCCCTGCAAAATCGCCAGGGTCAACGGTTCGCCGCCGGCTTGCCTGTACTCAAGCGCGCCCGCAAGAGGGGGCGTATGCCGAAAACCGTTCTTGTCCAGGAAGCGGCCTATCTCCAGTTCGGGGCTGGTGCCTTCTTCCAGGCGGCGGAACAGCTTTAGTATGGCGCGATCCCCATAGGCGATGGAAGTATTGCTCTGCTGCGCCCTCAGTATTTTCGGCTCAATAGAGGCTGAGGCAGGGCCAAGCACCTCCTCGAAGGCAATAGTGGGCCAGGCAACCAGCGTTACGCCTGTGCCCTCGAAGCTGCGGCTCTCCTTGATCGCCTCCAACAGGCCGGCGGCGAAGCTCGTATCCCAGGAGGCATCGTACAGCACCACACTGGTCTCGCCCACCGGCAAGCGGGCGATTACCGCCTGGGGAAGGCCTTCCTCTATTTCGCCGGCTCGAACGCCGTGTGCGAGCAGCAAAGGCAGCACATAAGTCTGAGGCTCCCCCTCCGTATACTCGACCAGCACGTTGGCTATGTAAGCCTCCCCGACCTGCACCGCGCTCACGATGGAGGTTTGCCTTATATGCCGCGCTTTGCCGCCGAACCAGCGACACGTCGGCATGTAGTCGGACAGCGCCTTGAGCGCAGCCCGGTTTGACCCGGTGAGCGTCTCTCTCCAGGTGGGCGCTAAATTGAAATCGGCTGCATCGCTCATCTTAGTTTCCTACATACCCGACAAGAGACGGAAACACAAAGACGCAAAGGGCGCATTTGTGTTTCCGTCTACATCTCTACATATAATAGTCAAAGTCGGTCTCGGTGCGAACGTGCATCCGCAGGCTGAAAACATGGGCAGGAATAGTGTGCGGGTCCAACTCCAGGTAGTTCTGCCTGCCTGACCAAAGATAGCGGTTCTCGGTGAGCAGGTCGTGTACCATATACGGCTGATGCGGGTCCAGGCCGAACTCCTCGATAGGCAGGTCCAGTACACCCGACTGCTTATACACAGGGTCGAGGTTGACGACCACCAGGACAACGTTCTCCAGGTCGGGGGTGCTTTTGGTGTAGGCGATCAGTTGGTCGTTGGAGGTAGGGTGAAACCGCAGGCCCTCGTTGGTCTGTAGGGCAGGGTTAGCGCGGCGAACGGCGTTGATGCGAGCCGCCAACCAGCTAAGGCTAGCCGGATTGCCCAGGTCCCAGCGCTTGATCTCGTACTTCTCCGAGTTGAAGTACTCTTCCTTGCCCAGGCTGACGGGCGTATTGTCGCCAAGCTCGAAGGCGGGGCCGTATATGCCGTAGCTCGCCCCCAGCGTGGCCGCCAGCACCAGCCTAGACATAAACGCCGGCCTGCCGCCCACCTGTAGGTACTCGGTCAGGATGTCGGGTGTGTTGGGCCACAGGTTGGGGCGGTAGTATTCCTTCACCTCGGTGGTGGTAAGCTCCGTCATCCACTCGGTTAGCTCCCAGCGGGTGTTGCGCCAGGGAAAGTAGTTGTACGACTGAGTAAAGCCGACCTTCGCCAGGTAGTACATCAGCTTTGGGCGGGTGAAGGCTTCCGAGAGGAAGATCGTTTCGGGGTGGTCGCCCTTGATGCTGTTGAGACACCACTCCCAGAAGGGGAGCGACTTGGTGTGCGGGTTGTCCACGCGGAACATCCTCACACCCTGCTCGATCCAGTAGAGAAAGATGCTTCGCAACTCCTCCCACAATTCGCGCCGGTGAGAAGTGTCGAAGTCAAAGGGGTAAATATCCTCGTATTTCTTGGGCGGGTTCTCGGCGTACTGTATAGTGCCGTCGGGGCGGTGCCGGAACCATTCGGGGTGCTCGCGCACGTAGGGGTGGTCGGGCGAGCACTGAAAGGCGATGTCCAGGGCAACCTCTATGCCGTACTCGTTACGCGCCCTGGTGACGAGCCGCCGAAAGTCCTCCAACGTGCCCAGCATGGGGTCCACCGCCTTGTGCCCCCCGTCCTCCGAGCCAATCGCCCAGGGGCTGCCCACATCGTCGGAATCGGCTACCGTGCTGTTGTTCTTGCCCTTGCGGTGGGTGTGCCCTATGGGGTGGATCGGCGGCAAATATGCTACGTTGAAGCCCATGCCGGCGATATAGTCCAGGCGGTCTTCGGCATCTCGCAGTGTGCCGTATTCACAGTCCGGCTGCCAACAGGAGCGGGGGAAGAACTCGTACCAGGCGCTGAAGCGTGCGCGCAGCGGGTCCACCGTCACGCCAAGCTCGTGGTCGTAAAAGGTGCCGGCGTCGCGCGCCGAGTTGCGGTACATAAGGACGGCAAGCTCCTGGGACAAAGCAAGTTGCACCGCCTCCGGCCCGCTGCTGTTCAATGCCTCGGCATGGGCGGCAAGGCGCTCGGCATCCTGACCTTGCGCCCGGCCCTGTGCCGCCTCCACAAGACCTGCGCCGATCTGCAAATCAACGCTCACATCCAGCCCTGCTCCCAGCCGCTTGACCAGATTGCCCACCCAGAACTTGAAGTGGTCGAGCCAGGCCTGTATTGTGTACCTGTACTGCCCAATCTCGATAACCTGGAACTCGGCCTGCCAATGGTCGTTGACCAGAGGCAGCATCGCCGTCTCGGTCCAGAGGTCGGTTTTGTCGTGGCGATACAGCAGCACCGCCGACACCGCCTCGTGCCCGTCGGTGAAAATGTCGGCAGACACCGCCACATGCTCCCCTACCGTGCGCTTGATGGGAAAGCGCCCACAGTCTATTTCGGGCAGCACCCGTTCGATTA
>JBBSIX010000296.1:0-3979 GCA_038231875.1 Chloroflexia bacterium
CCGTTCACCGTCCTCAATCGCCACTTGAAGCCACATCTGCTGAACTTCTCTTATCATCTCCAACGCCTCTTCCGGTGTGTTCCCCTGGCTTATGCAGCCGGGCAAATCAGGGATAGAGACGAACCCTCCGTCGCCGTCAGGTGTTAGTTCGATGCTGTATGGTAATGCCATATAGCGCTCAACTTGTCGGGCAACACCGGTCTTATTGGTAGTATTTGCCATGTGCAGAATATTTAGCTCTTCCGGTCGCACACTTCCAGGGTTGTTCCACATCGCCGCTTGACGTTTGTCCCGCTTTGTCACTGCCACCCCTCAATGTTTATTCCTGGGTATATAGTGATAGTACCCCATATGGGCGGTGGGGGCAAGCTTCGTCACCCCTACAGTTCATCCTTTACGAGTCCTCTACCCCAAATCCGGCCCTCTACATCCCATGCAAAGTTTGCACTATCCCCACCCGTGTGCTATAATTGCAAACGTGTGTCCGGCGGGGCGTAGCGCAGCCCGGTAGCGCACTTGAATGGGGTTCAAGAGGTCCCGCGTTCGAATCGCGGCGCCCCGACACCGAGTGGCAGTCCTGGACTGCCACTTTTTTTATCACCATATCGGCATGCCGGAGGTATTGATGGACAACAGCGAGCAGCACAAACAAGGCGAACAGAACGGGCAGGCTACACCGTCCCTGGACGGCAAAACCCGCGAGGACGCCTGGCAATTGGTACAGGAGAACGTGCAAAGCGAGGGGCTACGCCGGCACATGCTGGCTGTGGAGGCGGCCATGCGCGCCTATGCACGCCACTATGGGGCCGACGAGGATTACTGGGGCACGTTAGGTCTCATCCACGACTGGGATTGGGAGATACACCCTACCGCCGAGGAACACCCATCCAAAGGCGCGCAGATGCTACTTGAGATGGGCTGGCCGCAAGCCTTCGTAAAATCCGTTTTGTCCCATGCTACGTATTCCGGTATACCACGCACGCAACCGCAGGACCGCGCCTTGTTCGCTTGTGACGAACTGTGCGGCCTGGTGGTGGCAACGGCGATGGTGAAGCCGGGGAAAAGCCTGGCCGAGGTAGATGCTCGTTCCGTGCTCAAGAAGATGAAAGACAAGGCCTTCGCCCGCAATGTGAGCCGTGAGGACGTTGTGCAGGGGGCCTCGGAACTTGGCAGGCCGTTGGAAGAACATGTAGACTTTGTGGTACGCGCCTTGCAAGATACATCAAGTACTCTCGGTCTATAGGGCGCAACCGAGACAACCGACACCTGGCCCAGGCTACAATCATCTACCACGTCGAACAAGTACCAATTACCAACCACAATCAACACCATAGGAGGCCCTACATGCCGGCAGGAAAAGTTTACTATAAAGCCGCCCGCCGCCCTCGCAACGATACGGGGAACGGTACACCCGGTTACGAAGAGCGTATCTCCTGGATACAGGGGGACCTGACGTTCGAGGACCGCTTTGTGCGCGCTGTCTCCCATGCCGAGGAAACAGGCGCTCGCAACAAGACTTATGACTTCGTGATCCCCTGGGGCAGCGTTCTCTATATAGAGATGGAAAGCGAATGTTAGAGTAGGGTTGTGTGACTCCGGCTGCCGTGCAGCCGTGTCGCCGACCGCTTGCATAGGAAGGAGGGCCTCGCCGGTCCTCCTTTGTTTTTGGCTCCGGTAAGTATTCAGGCTTCGTGCATGACGCTTCGCCGGCCCACGCAAGTCTGCACGTTTACTACCTCGGTTTTGCTTGACACGGCCTGCCCCTCCTTCTTATAATACGTGGTGGCAGGGCCGAAAATAGGCGAGGTATATACGCTGTATCGGCTAGGAGCGCACAGTTTCCAGCAGCCAAGCCGACGTAGCTCAGTGGTAGAGCAGCTCTTTCGTAAAGTGCAGGCCATGGGTTCGAATCCCTTCGTCGGCTCCCAGGGACAAGTGGATAGCTTGCCCCCTTTTGCTTTAATTTCTACAGGGAGAGCTTGCTCCCTTCTGCTATAATATCCCCTATATCCCCTATATGCCCACTGTGCTCCACTGTACCCTCCTCTATCCCAGCCACCGCAGTGGGTCCGTCACCCTACTCAGCAGAGGAGTAAACAGCATTTATGGCAGGCTCTAAAAAAGGTTCGCGTTCATCGGGGCGTTCGCGCCGGTCCGGGCCGTCTCGCCCCGTGAACAGGCGTACTTCCACTTCGGCTTCTAGAGCGCAGGAAGTATTCCCCGCCGGGGCCGGTGCAGCCGAAACAACGGCCACAACGCAGGTGCGGCGTAGGCGCTTCTCTCTCAAGCGGGCGCTCATCGGTGTGGGCATCGTGGCCCTGGCGCTTGTGTTGGTGGGCGCGGGCTATATCTACTTGCAGGTGCAAAAAACACTGCCTACCACGGAGGGAAAGGTCAACTTCAGCGGCTTGTCTGCCCCCGCAACCGTCACGAGAGATGTATACGGCGTGCCCCACATCGAGGCCGCTAACGTCAAAGACCTGTACGCCGCCGAAGGGTACGTCCATGCTCAGGACCGTTTGTTCCAGATGTTCTTGTTCCGTGCAGTGGCGCAAGGGCGGCTCGCCGAACTACTCAGTTCAAGCCCCGGAACCATCAATGCCGACAAGTTCTTCCGCATATTGGGCTTCTACAGAGCGGGCAAGGCCGAGTTGGAGCAAACTTCGCCGGATGTGCGCGACGCGCTCCAGGCTTATGCTATGGGCGTAAACCAGTTTATCCACACGCACGCCGACTCGCTGCCCCTGGAGTTCAGCATCCTGGGCGCCGGCATGGAGGACTGGCAGCCCGCCGATACGCTGGCTTTCGGCAAGCTGGAGTCGTGGGACCTCAGCCAGAACTGGGCCGATGAGTTGATGGCTGCCGACCTGCAAAAGCAGCTTGGCCCCGACCAGGCGGCTCAACTGCTGCCCGGCTACCCGGCGGACGCGCCCACCATCGTGCCCGGCGAAAGCAGCGGCTATGCCCCCTTGCTCGACAGCTACAACCGCGATGTCAAACCCTGGCTGCTGGGGTTGGGGATGGAGGGTCTTGGCTCCAACAACTGGGTGGTGGACGGCACAAAGTCGGCCACCGGCAAGCCGTTGCTGGCGAACGACCCTCACCTGGCGGTGCGTAGCCCCTCTATCTGGTACCAGATTCATCTCCGCACCTCCGACGGCAAGTACGACGTAACCGGCTTTTCGTTCGCCTCAGCGCCCGGCGTGATCACCGGTCATAATCAAAAGATCGCCTGGGGCGTGACCAATGTCGGAGGCGATGTGCAAGACCTGTATATCGAGAAACTCGACCCTGCGGCGCACCCCGGCCAGTACCAAAACGGCGACGAGTGGCTGCCTTTGCAGTTGATTACCGAGACGATCAAGGTGAAGGGCAGCGCCCCTGTGACCCAGACGGTGCGCCTGACGGAGCGCGGCCCTCTCCTCAGCGATGCGTTCGAGGCCGACGACCCGCTCGGTAAGTCGGTGCCCCGCCCATTCTCGATGCAGTGGACGGCCCTCACGCCGGGCCACCTGTTCGAGTCGGTGTTTGCCTTGCAAACCGCTCTTGATTGGCAGCAGTTCCGCGCGGCCCTCTCCAAGTGGAGCGTGCCCGGCCAAAACTTTGTGTACGCCGACACTGACGGCAATATCGGCTACCAGATGACGGGCGAGTTTCCGATCAGGAAAAAGGGAGACGGCACGGTCCCCCAGCCCGGCTATACGGGAGAGTACGGTTGGGAGGGCACTGTGCCGTTCGACCGTTTGCCCCGCGCTTATAACCCGCCCGAACACTTCATCGCCACTGCCAACAATAAGCCTTTCGGTTCGAGTAACCTACCCATCTCCGGCCCCTGGGCGCCGCCCTGGCGCATTGAGCGCATTGTCGAGATGCTTAAGGCCAAAAAGGAGTTGTCGGTTGACGACATAAAGGCTATGCAGTTGGACACCCATTCGGTGTTGGCGCAGCGCTTCGCCCCCTACATAGCCGACCTAAAGCC
>JBBSIX010000297.1:0-3966 GCA_038231875.1 Chloroflexia bacterium
CCCTATGTTCATTGGATAGTCTCCTCCTGTTTTTTGGTTTCGGGCCGGCGCTCGGCAGATTTGCAGGGCCGGATCCGAAACTCGCAATTTTTGGCTTGTGCAATAATAACGATTTTGCGCCTGACGGGTTGCACTGCGGGTTGCACTCTATGGAGGCGAGTATAGCACCGGGGCCGCGCGGGCACGCGGTTTTCCACCTGCCCCCTCTACATCCTTTTCGGGTACTATAGTAGGGTGCAAGCTCAAACACTTAGTCCAACGCTTGATAAACCGCGTACAGAGACGGCAGTTACCCGGCTCGCCTGGCCGGGAGGTGCGCTTCTGCTTATTGCCGCGCTTGCCCTGGGCCTGCGGGTGTGGGGCCTCGGCTTTGGGCTGCCCTCGCTGTACCACCCGGACGAGCCGATTTACGTTCAAATCGCCCAAGATATGTTCAAAACGGGCGACCTGAACCCGCATTTTTTCAACTACCCTTCTCTCTTTTTCTACATCAACGCCCTGGCTTACATACCTTACTTTCTGGTGGGCAAGCTGTTGGGGGTGTTTGGGTCGCCCCTTGACATACCCTACCCTGTAACCCATTCGCTGGGCGTGGGCAGTACAACCCTGCCCTCTACCTTCCTCATGGGGAGGGGGATTAGCGTGCTGTTCGGGGTGGGAGCGATAGTGTTGGTTTACTTTGTAGGGCGGGCGCTGTTCAAGTCGCCCCTGGTCGGACTGCTCGCGGCCCTGATGACGGCCGTATCGCCGGCAAGCGTAGCGCACAGCCGCTTCATCACGCCCAACATGATGCTAAACTTCTTCGGGCTGGTGGCCTTGCTGGGCGCGGCGCTGGTGCTGCAAAGGGGCTGGACGCGAGACTATATCTTGGCTGGGCTGGCTGTGGGGCTGACGGCGGCTACCAAGTACAACGGGGCGCTCATCATCGTCGCACCGGCGGCGGCCCACTTCCTGCGCTGGGGACAGCGCGGTTTGAAGGATTGGCGCATCTACCTGGCCCCCTTGCTTGCAGCCGCAGTCTTCCTCCTAACTACGCCCTACGCCCTGCTGGACAGCGCCAAGTTCCTCCATGACATGAGCCAGGAGGCCCAGCACTACGCCACCGCCCACTTCGGTATGGAGGGCGATGCGCTCAATTGGTATGCCGGCTACTTGTGGTCGGTGGAGGGCCTGGTCGTGCTGCTTGCGTTGCTTGAGATGGTGCGCGGCTTGGCGGCGAGGTCTAAACCTACGATTATGCTGCTAATCTTTCCGGTGATCTACTTCATCTTTATCAGCGCCTTTGTTGTGCGTAACGACCGCACAGTGCTGCCTTTGCTGCCGTCGTTGGCGTTGTTGGCAGCTTCATTTGTGAATAGCATCGTGGGTTGGCGGTGGTCCACGCCCCTGTTCAGTTGCACGCGCCGGGGCATGCTCATTCTAGCGGCGGGTTTGGCGGCCCTGGCGGTGGTGTACCCGTTGCAGCAAACAGTGGCGAGGTCGCAGGAGAGCCAGGCGGGAGTGGCGAGCCGCAATGCCGCCCAAAGCTGGATAAACAGCGCCCTGCCCCCAGGCTCGCGTATCGCAGTGGAGGCTTACGGCCCGGTGATAGACGACAAACGCTTCTCGGTGGAGTGGGCCGGCAGGCTGGCCGACCATACGGCAGACTGGTACGACGAGCAGGGCTTCGAGTATCTTGTGTTCAGCGGCGGCATCTTCAACCGCTTCTATCGCGAGCCGGACAGGTATGCGGGCGACGTGCAGCAGTACGATGCGCTGTTCCGCTCGCTTGAGTTGGTGCATACTTTCCCCGATAGCTTGTATGAAATCCGGGTGTACCGTGTGAAAGGCGGCGGGCAGGCTCCGTAGGGAAGAGGGCAAGTACTGTGCAGAGGCAAGAGCCGCTAGACCAACCCCATGATCGCTCCAAGCGCCTGCGGCCATTCAGTCGACCGGGGGTCTATCACCTCGAAATGGCCGGCGCGGGGGAGGGCGATCAGGCGGGCCTCGTCTCCCTGTTCCTGGGCGGCCTCAACGTACCGTTCGCTGATTTCGAGGGGCACATTCTCGTCGGCGGCGCCGTGTACGAGCGTCTGGGGTATGCCCAGGGGAAGCATCTCGATAGGCGAGGCGGTTTTGTAGCGATGGGGCAAGGCATCGGGCGCGCCGCCCATGAACTCCTCCACCACGTTGTTGCTGAGGACAAGCTCCCAGGCGCGGCGCAGGTCCACCACGCTGGCGAGGGGAACAACTGCGCGGAGGGGGAGCGGCCTGTCTGTGTACAGAGGGTCGCCTTGCGGTATCGTGTGTCGCGCCGCCGCCCACGCCGCAAGGTGGCCGCCTGCCGAGTGGCCCACCGCCACCACTCGTGCCAGGTCCAGATTGTAAAACGGCGCAAGCTCCCGCAGGTGGTCCACCCCCGCGCCCACGTCGAGGAAAGTGCCCGGCCAGCCGCCCCCAGGGTTGCCGATGCGCCTGTACTCCAGGCTCCAGACCGCTACACCCTCCGCAGCCAATGCCGCCGCCGCATGGCCTATATGCTCCAGACTGTACTGCGCCCGCCAGAAGCCGCCATGCACCAAAACCACCACCGGCAGCAGCCGGCCTCCGACCTCCGACGCCGGATCTCTTGGCAAGCGTAGGTCTCCGAAGTTGAGCGGGTCGGGGCCATACGGTATGCGCGCACCGGCGGGGGGTGGGCGACGGCTGAATATGTCCATCATGGCGACCTACAGCGCCTTACCAGGAAACATCATCGCGCACCAGGGGCATCGTCATGCAACGCGGCCCGCCCCTGGCCCTCGACAGCTCTAGGCCGCTGATTTTGATGGCGTACTTGCGCTGCGGGTTCCCTCTGATCTCCTCGACGAGCGCATCATTCGTGGTCCAGCCCCGGTCCACGTCCGCCTCTACTTTCCAACGCACTATCTCATTCTCAGGGATGACGCGATAGCCCGCCGTTTCCAGCGCCTTATAAGTCTGCTCGTTGCGTTCGTAGCCCATAATGAGGCCGGGGCGCAGGCAGAAGGCGTTGGCTCCGTCGGTCCACTGCTCGCGCTCCTGGTACAGGCGGCTGTGCCCGCCGCAGAACACGGGGTTGAGCGGCCTGCCCAACTCCCCTTCCAGGCACGCCACCAGCGACTCCCGCCGGGTTTGCAGGTGGGTCGAACCGTCCCGCCCCACTGTGATACGCACGATACCTACCTGCTCGCCGCCCCCCGGCATGATAAGCGGCGGGTAGACCAGCAGGTCGTCGTGCGACAACATAGTGAAGATCGTATCGAGGTGCATCGTCGAGCGTTGCTTGGGCATGATAACGGCGTAGATCGTTGTGACCGCCGAGTTGTGCCGGGCAAAGCCTTTCGCCAGACTGTCTATCGCCTCCGAAGATGTGCGCTCCGACAGCCCCACCAGCACCAGGTCGGAACGTATCACCAGCACGTCGCCCCCTTCCAGGGTGGCTGCCGCATCACCGGCGGCAGGCATCCCAAGCTCAAGCGGCGAGAGCTTGTCGAACCAGACCGGGGGCGAGCCACCGCCTGCTTTGGGGTGCCTTTCGTAGACATAGCGCATCAAGAGGGCTTCGCGTTGGCGGGCGGCCTTCGCCATATGGCCCACTATGAGGCCGTTGTTCACCACAGCACATGGGTCGCGCATGAACATCAGGTTGGGTATGGGCGGAAGCTGATAGGGCAGTTCGGACAGGTAAGAGGTGAGTTCGGAATCAACGCGGGAATCGGGCTTGCCTTCGATCAGCCAACGGGTCAACTGTGCAGGCTCGGCCTCCAGCAGTTCGCGGTACAAGCTGTCGGGGCTGACGTGGGGGCCAAGCTGTAGCCTGCAAACGCTCTCAACAACGGCCCGGCGGGTCTGTTCGTCTTGCAGGATGTCGCACAGCAGGTCCGCCGAGTCGAGCACCTCCTCCGGTGGCACGACCACCGAGATGAGCCGCCGGAAAGCCTCATGCTCGTGACGGGCGAGGTCGAG
>JBBSIX010000298.1:0-3944 GCA_038231875.1 Chloroflexia bacterium
ATTGTCCACCTGGCTCTATTGGCCTTGATCTGGCGGGAAGTACACGGCTTCCCCAACGGCGACGGTTATGTCATGTTGGCGTGGGCGACTTACGGCTCACTGCTGCACTTGACTGCCGGGAGGCTGCGTAACAAGCTGGATGCAACAGCCACCGCCGTCGCCGCGCACGTTGCGTTTGAAGCCGCAATGAGCGTGCTGGCGTGGCGGCTGGCTACAGGCTTTAGTGGGGAGCAACCGTTGCTCAATCAAAAAGCCATAGTAGACCTGCTGTTCATCGGCCTGGCGCTGGCCTCGTCCTTCCTGGTGAAGCACCCGCAGGTGCGCGCGGTCTACCGGATCGCCGTGCATACGGCGGTGCTGGCCTGGCTGTCCCGTGAGGCGACGCCGGCGGACATCGCCAACGGCTATGTAATGGTGCGCTGGGCGGCATATCTGCTGACTGCGGCTTTTATCTCTCACAGGGTGCGAGACCGGGCCACACTGGTGTTTATCAACGCGCCTTACCCGCTTATCGCCGCCTTCTTCGCGGCGAGGATAGCGGCGGGGCATGCCGGGGAATTGGCGCTGCTCAACGCCCGGACGCTGCTCGACCTTGTGGTAGTGGGCTGTACGATGGCCCTGTCCTTGTTGATCCGGCCCCGACAAGTCGCCATACTATACAGGCTCGCCGGGCACGCCGGTGTGATGGCGCTGCTTTGGCGCGAACTACACACCCTCCATAATGGCGCGGACCTGGTGCTCTTCTCATGGGCCGCCTACGCAGCCGTTCTATACCTGGCGGCCAAATGGCGGCGCGACAAGCATGTCTCTCTCGAAGGGCACGCCGTCTTCGCGCTCGCCGGGGGCATATTGCTGGAGAAGATCGCCTGGGGGCTATGGTTCACCAACGAAACACAGACTCCGGTTCTCAACTTGAAAGGTCTGGCCGACCTGGGGGTGATCGTGCTGGGCGCTGCCGTTTGGCTGACCCTGCGCGACCGGCGCCTGAAAACAGCCTACGCGCTGGGGCTGCATGTGTGCTTCCTGGGCTGGATGTGGCAGGAGATAGGCTTGGCAAAGGCGGGCAACGGCTACGTCTCCATCGCCTGGGGCGTTTACGGTCTGGCACTTATCGGCATAGGCGCGAGGGGTCGCCAACATGCGCTCATGCTCGCGGGGATCGCCACTTTCTTCGCCGTCGCCGCAAAGCTGTTCCTGGTGGACCCTCTGTACCTCGAAACTATCTGGCGCATCTTGCTGTTCCTGGGCTTCGGGGCTTTTTTCCTGCTGACGAGCTACGGCTTCCAGAAGTATGTGCTGAACCGCACCCCGCCCGATGAAAGCGAGATGGCCCGTGAGGTGTGAGTGGGCCTCCGAACGAGACGCTAAACGCAAAGTGCGCGCAAAGGTTATTATTGTTGTCGCTTGACCGCGTCACCTCCAACCCTCTGCACATCCCAAGCAGTACCATTTTGCGTGCATGGCGCAGCATTGTATAATTCCCATATGGACCGTCTTCGCTTCTCCATCGCTCTGTTGGCCTGTCTTGCCGTCTTGACGTTAGCAGGACAGGCCAACGGTGTGCGCTCCGCCGGCGCGATAGGCATGAGAAGCAACCTTGTAGATGTGCGGCTCCCGACGGCCTATCTATCTGTGCATCTGCCGGCGGGGTTGACCGAGCAGACCGCCGGCGCACTGGCGAGTACGGGCGCTCCGGTGCGCGACTTGGCGGCTTTGACACAGAGGCTCAAGCTGGGGGGTGTGGGCAGTGTGCCGCAGACGGTGAACTCGCGCCCGCCGAACTACGCGGTGGGAACCCGGCACAAGTTCTACGTGGCAGACATAGGCGACAAGAGCTACTTCACCGTCAACGCCACCATTCGCTACGTTACCGCGCACGCCTACTGGTACGCCAAGGATGGCATGGCCCTGAACCTCGCGGCCCTCAAAGCCTCCGCCGACAGGTTCGAGAGCCGGATTTACCCAACAGACCGCCGCGTGTTCGGGCCGGAAGTGTCGCCTGGCGTAGACAACGATCCACACATTACCGTGCTGATGGCTCCCATACCGGGCGTGGGCGGCTATTTCTCGGCAGCCGACGCCTTCCCGCGCATCGTCAATCCTTACAGCAATCAGCGCGACATGATCTACATGGCGAGCCTGCCCACCCCGAACACCGGCGACCCCTCCAACTACTTTGAGGCGACCCTGGCCCACGAGTTTCAGCACATGATCGAGTGGAATGTCCACCGCAATCGCGACATCTGGCTCGACGAGGGCTGCTCGGAGATCGCCATGTATGCCAACGGCTACGACCCCGGCGGCGTGGACACCAGCTTTGTCCTGCACCCCGATACACAGTTGAACGCCTGGGACGAACCTCCCAACACAGGCGCACATTATGGGGCATCCTATCTGTTTCTCCGCTACCTGATGGACCACTACGGAGGCGAACGTTTCATCTCCAATCTGCTCAAGCAAGACACGCCAGGCACAAGCGGCATAGACCAGGCGATACAGCAGGCCGGCAATCCTCTGGGGTTCGACGGGGCGTTCAAGGACTGGACGGTGGCGAACGTGCTCAACGACAAGACCCTGGCGGGTGGGCGATACAGCTACAGCCAGGGCGGGCGAGTCGGCGCGGGCAGAGGCATAACCAGCTACCCGGCCACAAGGAGCGATACGGTCCACCAGTACGCCGCCGACTATATCGCTTTGGGCGGCAACCTCGGCCCGGCCCGCATCACCTTCCAGGGCAACAGCGCCGTGCCTGTTGTCGCCGCCGGCCCGCACAGCGGCCGGTACTACTGGTATGCCAACCGCCAGGACTCGGCGGATGCCACCTTGACCCGCGAGCTTGACCTTACCGGCACAGCGCGGGCCACCTTGCGCGTCCAGACCTGGTACGACATCGAGCGGCTGTTCGACTATGCCTACATAGAAGCCTCAACGGACGGCGGCAAGTCGTGGACGATCCTGCCGGGCAAGTACACCACCACCGAGAACTCCAACGGTACAGGCTTCGGCGCCGGCTGGACCGGCAAGAGCGGCGTGGCGGCAGGCTCGAACCGCGCAGCCGGGTGGGTCGAGGAGCAAGTTGACCTGAGCAGATATGCAGGCAAGCGGGCGCTTGTGCGCTTTGAATATGTCACCGACGAAGGTTACAACCGCCCCGGCTTCCTGGTTGACGACATCTCGGTCCCCGAAATAGGTTACAAGGACGACGCCGAGGCCGACACCGGCTGGGCGGCGGAAGGCTTTGTACGGATCGGCGGCAGCCTGCCACAACGGTGGTTCGTGGCCCTCATCGAGCGGGGCAGCCCCAACCGCATACGCGAGATGGTTGTGGGCAGCGACGGCACAGGCAGCCTGGACCTCTCCGGCCTCGGCCCCGGCTCGCAGATACGAGATGCCGTCCTGGTGGTGGCCCCCCTCGCCCCCAAGACTACCGAAACGGCAAGCTATACGGTGACTGTCAGGCGGAAATAGAAGTCAGGCGCACAACATCCCCTACCCGCACCGACCCGGGCCGTTCAGTTGACCCGTAGATACCTGCACAATTGTCGCGGTTTTGGGCTATCTCTCGCAGCACAGCAGGGGTCTGGCGGGCGTTTTGCGGCTCAAGATTGACCATCATGCACCGACGGTCGTTCCGGTTGAGGCGCAGCGCGGCAGAATCCTCGCGGTTGCCAAAGATTAGCAAGCCCTCAAGCCAACTTTCCTCAAGCGGCTCGCCGCCGGCAGTCTCCACCAGGATATTAGGCCGGAAGCGGCGTGGGTCAAGCGGGGCAGATATGCCCGCCTGTGCCCCGATCTCGGCAATGGTAGCCAAACTGATGAGGGAGACCGGCATGCTGTCGAAAAGGCCCCGGTTTACGTGGAGGAGGTCCACAGGCGCACCATGCGCCTCGGCCAGTTGCCTCTGTAATTGTCCGCTCTCCAACGCCAGGTCCTCTCCGTCCGGG
>JBBSIX010000299.1:0-3925 GCA_038231875.1 Chloroflexia bacterium
ACTTCCAAACTCTTTGCATGGCTCACCGAAGCTGTGGCTGTGCAACGGGGCATCATGGTGACGAGCGACAACACATACTACCACCAGGTGCAGGAAGCAGCCGGGGCGGACTCGGCATGGGCACAGTATCACACGTTATGCGCAAGTGAAGGCTCAGTCCAGGCGCGGGGAACTGCGGCCCTTCATTTGTACTGCGAAACAGTAACGTTACTGCGTCCGGTCATGAGGCCAGATCACCTCCAGATAGCAGAGCAGGCGGCAAGGCTTGCGGGTGAAGTCGCAAACCGCCCCTACAGCAGATTTTGAGGGAACTGCTTACTTGTTACGTAGACACCGGCATCGGGTGTGTCGTCACCGCTTCAGCAATTCCATGTACCGCACCGAAGCCTCTATCCCTTTGTAGACATTATCGAGGTGCATCTTTTCGTTGGGCGCGTGCAGATTGTCGTCGGGCAGTCCGAAGCCCATCAGGACGGAGGGAACACCCAGCACCTTGCTGAATAGCGACACTATCGGGATCGAGCCGCCACCCCGCAGGAACACGGCCTTCTTGCCGAACACCTCGGATAGCGCCGCCGTAGCCGACTGCATAAACGGTGAGTCGGTGGGCAGCAGCACAGGCTCGGCGGTGTGGATCAGGCTGACATCTACAGTGGCATACGGAGGGCAGAGTTCCTCGACGTAATTCTTGAACTGGTCCCAAATCTTGTTTGGGTCCTGGTCCGACACGAGGCGCATGCTGATCTTGCAGCGAGCGACCGCCGGGATGACCGTCTTTGCGCCCTCGCCCGTGAAGCCGCCGATGATGCCGTTGCAGTCGAGCGTGGGCCGCGCGCCTATCTGCTCCAGCGGTGAGAAGCCAGGCTCGCCCATGAGCGCGGGCGAACCCACCTCTTTTTCGCGGAACTCCTCCGCATCGAACGGCAGCCCTGCGAACTCAGCCCGTTCTTCGTCTGTGAGGGGGCGCACATCGTCGTAGTAGCCGGGCACCAGAACGCGGCCCTGCTCATCTTTCAGCTTCGACACGATATAGCAGAGCGTGTTGATCGCGTTGGGCACTGCGCCACCATACAGGCCTGAGTGGAGGTCTTGCCGTGCGCTACGCACCGTAAGCTCGGTGTAGACCATGCCGCGCAGCCCTACATCTATGGCGGGCAGACCCTCCGCGAACATATGGCTGTCGCTGATGAGCACGGCGTCGCACTTCAGTTCCTCCGGGTGCTCCTTTACATACGTCTCGATACCCTCGCCACCAACCTCCTCTTCACCTTCGATCAAAAAGCGCACGTTGACCGGCAGCGTGGCGTGCTGCTTCATCAGCAGTTCCACTGCTTTCATGTGGATATATAGCTGCCCCTTATCGTCAGCCGAGCCGCGCGCATAAATATTGCCATCGCGCACGGTTGGCTCAAAAGGCGGCGTTTTCCACTCCTCCAGCGGATCGGGCGGCTGCACGTCATAGTGGCCGTAGATTATGATGGTAGGTTGGCCGGGGGCATGTAGCCAATCGGCATATACGAGAGGGTGACTCAGTGGCCCGTGCGTTGGAATGACGAGCACGTTCTCCATGCCGGACCGCTTGAAGTCGTCGGCCACCCATTGCGCCGCCCGTTGCACGTCCTCTTTGTGCTCCGACAGTGTGCTCACCGAAGGTATGCTGAGGAACTCTGTCAGTTCCGAGAGGTAGTTTTGCCGGTTAGAGGCCACGGCCTGGCTGTAAGGGCTAGGGGTCATACTGTGCTTCTCCTGTGGTAGATATGGAGTAGATATAAGGTACTGTATTGTACGTTGCCGCGTGGGGCTTGGCAACTGCGAAGGAGTAGCGGTTAGGGGCCAGGGACCAGTCGCTAGTGGTTCTGAGTTGATGGATTAAGAACCTCATTGACCTTAGCACCTTCACCTCTTGGCGCCGCCATCGCCTACTAGCCCCTGATCCCTAGCCCCTGATCCCTAGCCCCTGATCCCTAGCCCCTGATCCCTAGCCTCTGAGCGCACGGCCTTCGTGCCGCTCAATCATCTCGATTATCTCCGGTGTCAGTGGCTTGCTATTGCCTGTTTCGTAGTCGAAGTAGACGTTAACGGTAACGCCGGTGGCTACTACTTCGTTAGTAGCTGAGTCGTGCAGCTCATGCTCCATCGTCCAACTCCTGGTGCCGATACGAGTGGCACGGGTGTAGACGTAGAGTGTCTGCCCAAAGAAGACAGGCTTGAGGTAATTTATCTCTGCGCGTGCCACCGTCATGTTGAAATCACGTGGGTCTTTGAGGCCGCTCAGGTAGGCGTAGTACGCAACGCGCGCCGACTCTATGTAAGTAAGGTAGGCGGCGTTGTTGACGTGCAAGAACATATCTATATCACGGAAACGGACCTCGACGATGTGGCAGAAGTTCCAGCCGGAATCTTGGGGCGAAGGGGTAGTGTTAGTGTTCATGGTAAGGAATATATGTCCGGCTAAGAGGGTTGTCAAGCTGACGCGGCGATATGCTTATACTGAAGTTCAAAGATGAGACTGATTTCTGCAAACCAACCTAATTAGGCAGACTCATTCCGGGCATTGGGTGGGTTGTGGCTATTAGGTCCGAAGCGTGAAGCGCCCACTGCGGCTACCGTTATAAGGACAAGCGCCAGCAACTCACGCACCCCCAACGCCTCGCCGAGGATTACAAACCCCGACAAAGCCGCGATGCCCGGTTCTGTGCTGAGGAGCACTCCGAACACTGGAGCCGGCAATCTTCTTAGCGCCTCAATCTCAAGTGAATATGGAATGACGGACGAGAGCAAGGCCACGCACGCCCCAACGAGCAGTAGCTGCGGCTTCAAGAGCGCTACTCCACCCTGCCAGATACCTAACGGCGCGAGCAGAATCGCTGCTACAGTCATGGCTAAAGCTAAACCTGATCCTCCGCGGAATGCTCGGCCAACACGGGCGCTCAGGAGAATATAGGCTGCCCAGCAGGCACCGGCAAGGAGTGCGAACACTATGCCAACAGGGTCGATCACCGCGCCTCCACCGAGGGGCGCAAGCAAAAGTATGCCCCCTGCCGCCAGCGCTGCCCACAGGAGGTCAATCAGCCGTCGAGAGCCAAAGACCGCGACAGCCAAAGGTCCTACAAACTCCAGTGTAACCGCTATGCCAAGGGGGATCCGCTCAAGGGCAGCATAGAAAGCCGTGTTCATCCCGGCGAGCGCCAGGCCGAACAGAACGACTGCGGCGTAGTCAGCACGTGCGTATGCTTGCTCCCCTGTGCGGACACGCGGTCGCCAAGCAAGCAACAGCACTATCGCGGCGAAGCCTACACGTAGAAACACAGTTCCTGCCGAGCCTAGCGCCGGAAACAGGCCTTTGGCAAAGGCAGCGCCGACCTGGACGGAAACCACGGCTAACAGCACAAGCCCGGCGGGAGGCACTGCTCCAGGCAGCGCCCGCACACGCTCAGTGCCTCTGGCGGCATGAACACGATATTTCATCGTATGACGGGAATAATGATCAGATACAGCCTCGTTCGTGCGGACTTGCTAGGGTTGGCTGTGGTCCGGCAGCGCTTCTGTAGTTCATGCCTTGCTTCCCTGCTCCCCTGCTTCGCAGTCTAAGCAATTGTAACACGGATGCGGTTACTTCGGCTTTGAACAGTTTAACTGGCTGCTATATGGCAAGCTGTGGTGGGTCAGCAGAATATGGCTCCCGCATTAGGTCTGACTTTCGGAATTAGTTGGAATATATGGCATGAAGACCTGCCTCTACAACAGGCCCCGCACCCCAATTCTGAACACTTACCTGCAACACCCGTAAGTGTTCAGAATTGGGGTAAAGACGTTACATGGTTACACAAGATTGAATCGCAGAGACGCAGAGACGCAGAGGCGCAGAGAATACCTGTTGTTTTTCCTCTGCGTCTCTGCGGTTCCGCGCCTTTTTTTGAACACT
>JBBSIX010000300.1:0-3894 GCA_038231875.1 Chloroflexia bacterium
AGCAGTTCTTTACTAGCTCTTTACCTCGAAGTAGTTCGACATGCCGAGCGCTTTGAGGCAGCCTTCCAGCGCCTTGTGGAACTGACCCCCGTCGAGCACCACCGCCCCGGCATGCTCACCGGCTTTCTCCGGCGTGGGGGGGTGGGCTACCGGCGAGTCGGCCAACTCGCTATACAGTCGCTCGGCGAGCGGATAGGCATCGCGCACTCCTGTAAGCTCGCCGGCTTCCAACAGGGCCTTGTAGTCGGACAGAGCTTCAGGATTCAACAGTTGCGTGTTGGCGAGCTGCTCGGCCAGAAAGATGCGCTTGTTGTCTTCTTTCTCCCGCTCCAGGGTTTGGGCCGTGAGGGTCGCGAGCCACTCCAACACGCCTGCGCGAAACTCGGCGGGGTCCTGCGTCTCTTTAAGTACGGAAAGCAAACGCTGCAAGTTGCGCTCGGAAAGATAGCGGTTGAACATGCTCTCCGCGCCCACCAGCATCTGCGCCACGCCCAGCCCCCAGCGGGCTTGCGCGCTTTGCAGAAGCGGGCTGAGTTGTCCCAGGCGGGCCGCCACCCATGCGTGGTCCGTCACCGTCATAAGGTAGCTCATCAGGGGCAGCAGCCCTTCTTTGTCCCGCGACCCGGACTTTGCCACTATTTGCGGGCCGCGCTGATTCAGGTGCGCCTCGAAGTGGAGCAGCTTGTGCAGGATGATACCCACCAGCGGGGCGGGGCCGTCGCTGCCGGCGTTACCCAGCAGGGGATTGTACTCGATGATAACGCCATGCACCCCCGCCTTAAGCTCGACCAGCGTGTCGTGGGCGGGGCGCAAGTAGACGTTTTGGCCCCATGCCCCGGCCATTGTGAGCATCAGGCGGTTGAACTCCTCGTGTACCTGCGGCGGCAGGGCTTTGTGCTCGGCTCCCACCCTCGACAAAAGAAAGCGCAGCGTATCTACCGCTATGCGGCAGTAGCGGCAAGGGTCGGTCTGGTGGCGAGTCACATCAAAGGTTATCCAGCCGGGGCAGCCGGGTGTGGCGCATTTTACGATGCGAGGCACCGGCAGGTTACTCAGAGGACTGTTGACGGCATTGGGCGCGTCTGTTGCAGGCATAAGAACATCAAACTCCGTAAACTCAAGGGTCAATCGGCGGACTATGGCCGCACAACATACATACTATATTGTACCCCAAAGTTCACGGCTCACGCCACTTTTCTTAATGAACAGGGGGAGCAGAACAAAGTCGTCCTGCTCCCCTCTTGTTTGCGTTAGAAGCGCATGGCCGAACTCGGCCCTAAGAGGCCGGGCTAAAAGTGTGGGTGCTCGATAAAGTGGCGGCTGTCGAAGTAGGCCGCGAAGTACGCTATTTTGCCGTCCTCCAGCCCAAGCAGGCTGGCGCCTCGATAGGTGATTGGGTGGCCGGTCCTGAGCGTGCCTGTGGAGGACCACTCCAGGGAGGCGCTATTCTCCCCTTCCTCAATCCGGCTGAAATACGACTCGATCTTCTTGAAGGTATCTTGGTAGTCCTTCCAAAAGCGAGCCGCGCCGTTCTGCCCCTGCATCGGCTCATCCAGCAACATGTTGCCTACCTTGCAGTCGTCCGAAAAGAGCTTGAGGAGGGAGTCTGCGCCCTCTCCATTTTCAAGCCGGCGCAGTCCCTCAATGAACTGCCGCACTACCGGGTTCCGCGCCTCCACCTCCCGACTGCCCGCAGTCTGTCCCTGATAATGACTCATATTCTGCCTCCAAAGTTGCTAAAACTAAAACTCCCTATTCGTGGGGAGCAAGGAATGTGCCGTTTTGCGGCGTTCGGCATCGTACTTCACCCAGGCGGACAGTACCGCAGCTTAGGGCAGCCAACCTTTGTCGCGCATGGCGTCAACCCCAAGCAGGCCGAGCAACACCTCGGCGGGGGTTCCTCGGTTCTCCGGGTGGTACTCAAAGCGAGCACGCTCGAAATATTGTACGGTGTACTCTTTGCCGTCGGTTTTGCTCCGCTCCTTAAGTTCCTCGGAAAGTGGATAGCCAAACAGGGCCAGGCCGCCGTTGCGCTTCCAGTATCCCAGGAAGGCGTAGCTGAGGGCATGTCCGGTTTCGGGGAAGAAACGATGTTCGGGGGTCGAGTTGAATGGGTCTACACCGGGGAAGGTGCGCCCTGCCACTCCCGCCGTATCGGCGCCCAACCTGCCGAGCAGCACGTTGTAGGGCGGTTGATTCTCCGGGTGAAGCTCAAAGCGGTTGCGCTCGAAGTACTGCACCGTTACGCCGTGCTCAGTAAACGGCTCGGTAAGCGGATAGCCAAAAATGTTGAGACCGCCGTGCTCTTGCCAGTAAAGCAGGAACTCGCCGCTCAGGTTGTGCCCGGTCTGCGGGAAAAACACCGTGCCGGGGTCGGGCTTGGCGGAGGCGGGGTCCACCGCGCGGGGCGCTACGCTCAGGCGATAGCGATATAGAGGCGATAGGTTGACCTGTAGCCACTCTCTTGCCAACGTAGGCTGCGAAGGAACCCAGGGCCGGCCGTTCGGGTCGAGGCCGCTGAGGGTGACACGGCCCATATCCTCGATGCTGAAACCGTAGATGGCAGGCAGGTTGAGGGAGGCGGTGGCTACGTCGGTGGCGAACAGAGTGACGCTGCCGGCTTTCGTGCCCACCACAAGCTGCGAGGGCGCTCTAGCCTGGAAAACGACATTGGTGCCGGTGTACACTTTGCCCCCTACGACCAGCGCGTCCGGGGCCGTATAGGAATAGCCGACTGCGTAGCTCTCCTCCTGGCGTATCGAAGAAACGCTGCCGGGGGCGCTACGACTGAACAGGTCGGTAAGCTGCCGTAGGGAGTAGGCGGTGACTTTGGGTTGGCCGTTGTTGTCGAACAGGCCGTAGGAGTTCTCGGCAGGGTTGTCGCCGGCCGGAAAGTTGTTGAGCATCCACTTGGCCCCGCCCGCGAAGCCCCTGGCGTACAAGTAGGTCCACACCGCCGACTCAAGGTTGGCTGTGGTGCGCGGGTCGTAGCCGATGACGCTGCTGCCCGGCCCCCGCACCTGACCGGGGTAGCCGAACTCCTCCAGCAGCACAGGTTGGCCCGCGAAGGATCTCTGCATGTTGTCCAGCACCAGGAAGGTTCCGGTCAAGCCCGAATAGCCATGGGAGGTGAAGCGATGGACGGACTGAAAATCGAGGGCACGGTTGGAGGGCATCTTCGCCAGCACCAGATTGCTATAGCCGACGGTAATCGGACGGGCGGGGTCGGCCTGGCGGAGCGCATCGCCTTGTGCATCTACCCACGCCTGGAGGGTAGCGTCCATCGCCCGCAGGAAAGGCGCCCAAGAGATAGCATCGGCAGAGTCCATATAGTCGAGCGTGGTGGTATTGGCGTGCGAATTTACCCAACTTTCCCCCGCCTTGAGGAACTCGCGATACAGCTTATAGTAGTTGGCTATCGTCCAGGCCTGCGCCTCGGTCATGCGCGTGGGGATAATGGCGCTGCCTTCGACGCTCTTTCGGTAGCCGGCTATGTCGGCGAGGGGCACGCGCTCGCCCATTTGGAGGATGGTGTCGGGGGCTTGCAGGGGCACTGTGAGGGTGCCGGACGGGTAGACAGCCCCGGCCACGTCGGAGAACTGCGGCTCGTTCTTGATGTCGTAGGCCAGCACCGACGGCTCGGCGGCGAGATGAGCGGCTATCTTACCGTTGAGCATGCCGGCCCGCGCCAGGTCGGGTTCTGCCCAGTCGGTCAGGGTAACGATCAAGAGGAGGTTGTACTTGCGAGCCAGGGCGGTAACGGCATCGAGCTTGTGGAAATCGCCCGCGTTCACGTCGTCGCGAAGGGGCTTCTGCACAAAGATACGCAGCGTGTTGATGCCGAGCGACTTTGCGCGCGCAAAGTAGGCCTCTATCAAAGCGGGGGCGAACTTG
>JBBSIX010000301.1:0-3888 GCA_038231875.1 Chloroflexia bacterium
ACCGAGGTGGGCGAAGAGATGATAGACCCACGCGACGAGTTGACGCCGGGATAAGGCGGGCGGCAAGCAGCATTACGAATGCGGGTTTGTTGTCTATCACGGAGGGAGATGATTTTATGAGCACGGCAGACGTGCTGGAGCAGCCCACACAGGCGGCTGAACAAAACAGAGATAATATTGTAAACGACTTCTCGATTGTGGTGGCGACGGTGAACGGCTCAGGCAGCCAGACCGCCAACGGTCTACTGGCTCGCGCAGCCTTCAAGATGGGCGTGCCGGTGGGGGCCAAGAACCTGTTCCCGTCCAACATTGCGGGTCTCCCCACCTGGTACACGATCCGCCTCAGCAAGCACGGTTACACCGCCCGTCGCGAGGTGTCGGAGGTGCTGGTGGCCTTCAATCCCGCCACCGCTCAGGACGACTATGCGGCTCTGCCCGCAGGCGGCGTGGTGCTCTATCCCGACGACATAAAGTTCCTAGAGCCTCGCAGCGATGTGATTCACTACGCTCTCCCCTCCAAAGATATTGTCAAGAAGGCCAACGTGGACAGCAAGCTGCGCGACCTTGTAGCCAACATGGTGTACGTTGGCGGGCTGGCCTACTTGCTGGGGATAGATGTGGGCGCGCTTGAAGAAGGCTTGAGCCACCACTTCAAGGGCAAGGCCAAGCCGGTCGAGATGAACATGAACATCATCAGGATGACCCTCGACTGGGCGCAGGAGAACCTTACCAAGCAAGACCCCTACCGTATCGAGCCGATGAAGGCCACAGACGGCCTGATTATGATAGACGGTAACACAGCCGGCGCGCTGGGCGCTATCTTCGGCGGCGTGACTGTGACCGCCTGGTACCCGATCACCCCCTCGACGAGCCTGGTGGACGCCCTCAACGCATATTTGCCGCTGCTTCGGCCCGGCGAGGAGGAGGGCGCGCAGCCTTACGCGGTTGTGCAGGCCGAGGACGAACTGGCCGCTATCGGCATGGTGCTGGGTGCGGGCTGGGCAGGGGCGCGTTCGATGACCTCTACCTCCGGCCCCGGCATCTCTCTGATGACCGAGTTCGCCGGCATGGGCTACTTCGCCGAGATCCCCGGCGTGATCTGGGATATCCAGCGTGTCGGCCCCTCTACCGGCCTGCCTACCCGCACCTCTCAAGGCGACCTGATCTCGACCTACTTCCTGGGGCACGGCGACAGCCGCCACGTTATCTTGCTGCCCGGCTCGATGCAGGACTGCTTTGAGTTCGGCTGGCGAGCCTTCGACCTGGCCGAGCGGCTGCAAACCCCGGTGTTCGTCCTCAGCGACCTTGACCTGGGGATGAACGTCTGGATGACCGAGCCGTTCGATTACCCCGACCAACCGATGGACCGGGGCAAGGTGCTCTCCGCCGAGGAGTTGGCGCAGATGGAAAGCTGGGGCCGCTACGTAGACGTGGACGGCGACGGCATCCCCTATCGAACCCTGCCCGGCAACACCAACCCGATGTCGGCCTACTTCACGCGCGGCACGGGTCACAACCCCCAGGCCGTGTACAGCGAGCGCCCGGACGACTGGGAGGAGAACCTCAACCGTCTGCAAAAGAAGCACGAGACGGCCCGCACCCTGGTTCCCAAGCCCCGCGTTGAGAGGAAAGAGGGCACTGAAGTGGGCATCATCGCCTTCGGCTCGACCGACTCGGCGATACAGGAGGCCCGCGACCAACTGCGCGAGCAAGGTGTCGAAACGAGCTATATACAGCTTCGCGCTCTACCTCTTGAGGAGACGTTGCGCGGCTTTGTAAACGCACACAAGCGATTGTACGTCGTCGAACTGAACGCCGAAGGGCAGATGTGCCAACTAATCCGGCTGTTCATGCCGGAGCGCGCCACCGATATAATACCTTTAGCCCACCTGGACGGCTTGCCCCTCGCGCCGAGCTACGTCCGAAGGGCTATTCTGGAAGGGGAGAAGAAGTAACATGGTAGCTACAGCTAGACCGGAACGAAACGAAAAGCTGAACCTGATCGGCTTGGAGAAAGGCGATTACAAGGGCCGGCCCTCGACCCTGTGCCAGGGCTGCGGCCACGACTCGATCTCCAGCCAGATCATCAATGTGGCTTTCGAAATGTCGCTCAAGCCCTACGAGGTAATCAAGATGAGCGGCATCGGCTGCTCGTCCAAGTCGCCCGCCTACTTTCTAAACCGCTCGCACGGCTTCAACGCCCTGCACGGGCGCATGCCGTCGGTGGTCACGGGCGCGGCCCTCGCCAATCGCGGCCTGATGCCCATCGCGGTGAGCGGCGACGGCGACACCGGCTCTATCGGCATGGGCCAGTACAAGCATATCGTGCGCCGCAACGTGCCGATGGTCTACATCATCGAGAACAACGGTGTGTACGGCCTCACGAAGGGCCAGTTTTCGGCCACCGCCGACGTGGGCCAGAAGCTTAAGTACGCGGGCACCAACGAACTGCCTCCTATTGACCTGTGCCTTGAGGCGATCATCGGCGGCTGCGGCTTTGTGGCGCGCTCCTTCGCCGGAGACGCCAAGCAGGTGCGCGAATTGCTCAAGTCGGCGATCAGCTATGAGGGCACGGCGGTGCTCGACATCATCAGCCCTTGTGTGACGTTTAATAACCACGAGGACTCGACCAAGAGCTACCCCTACGGCAAGGCCCACGAGGAGAAGCTGCACGATATTACTTTCGTGCCGGCCTATGAGGAGATCAACGTGGACTACGAGCCGGGCACGGGCATCGAGGTGAAGCTGCACGACGGCCCTACTATCCAGCTGAAGAAGCTGGACCGCGACTACGACCCGACCGACAAGCTACAGGCGATGGAGATGCTGGTGGAGGCCGAGCGCAAGCAGGAGTTCATCACCGGCCTGATCTATATCAATCAGGAGCGGGCCACCCTGCAAGACACCCTGGGCATGCCCCAGACCCCCCTAGCTCACCTGCCCGCCTCTCAGCTTCGCCCGCCCAAAGAGGCGCTCGACAAGCTGATGGCCGATCTGGCTTAGAAGAGGAGAGGCAGAGTGCCGGTTCACCGGCACTCTGCTCTTTTTAGACCTGGAACTTGCTGTGGACAAGAAGAAGTACCGCGCCTACATCTGCTGCGGCCCCAACTGCGGGCCTAAAGGCTCCCCTGCGCTCCTGGACGAGCTACAGGGGCTGGTGGCGGCGAACGGCCTGGAAGGGCAAGTAGGCGTATTGCCTACCGGCTGCCAGAGCCACTGCGAGTCGGGGCCGACGATGGTAGTTTATCCGGGGCCTGTCTACTACCAGGGGATAGATGCAGGTCGCCTCAAGCGCATCCTGCGGGAGCACTTTCAGGGCGACAGGCCGGTAGGCGAGTATTTTTGGACGGGGACGCGCCGCAAGATTCTGCCGAGCGATAAGATGTCCCGCCAACCCCAGCGGAACACGCCTCCCAGCCCGGAGAGGGTGCGCGGCTTGGCTCCGGGGAAACCTGTGCCGAAGGCGCGCGTAGTTGAGGATGTGGACGATTTCAAGTGGTAAGGCAGCAGGCCCGGAATTGAGAGGATAGCTATGGAAATCACCCTTCCCCCTGAGCTTGAGCGGGCGTTACAGGAGCAAGCCGGCCGGCGAGGAACCACCCCGGAGCAGCTTGCACTCGACACCCTGCGGCGGCAATTCGTGGATCCGCCTCCCGCCCAGGTCGGGCAATCGCAAGGTGAGCGCTCTGCACCGGTAGAAGGACCGAATAACCTGGCCGGCTTCTTGTCCGATTTCCTCGGGGTTTTACACAGTCACGATCTGGTATCGGGCGGTGCGAGGCTGTCGGAATCTACAGCCGAGGCATTTGCCGCAGCGCTCGCCGAGAAGCGCAAGCAAGGTCGCCTGTGATCCTCACCGACACAGGACCGATTGTTGCGCTCCTGGAT
>JBBSIX010000302.1:0-3845 GCA_038231875.1 Chloroflexia bacterium
CTCGATTATGGCGGCCCAGGTGCGCCCTACCGCCAGGCCGGAACCGTTGAGGGTGTGGACGAAGCGGGGCTTCTCGTCGGGGGTCGGGCGATAGCGGATGTTGGCGCGCCTCGCCTGGAAGTCCTCAAAATCGCTGCACGACGAGATTTCCCTGTATGCCCCCTGCCCGGCCAGCCACACCTCCAGGTCATACGTTTTGGCCGCGCTGAAGCCCAGGTCGCCCGTACACAGCTCACTCACCCGGTAGGGCAGGTTGAGGCTCTGTAGCACCTCCTCGGCATCTTTGGTCAACCGCTCAAGCTCCTCGTAGCTCGTTTCGGGTGTGGCGAACTTGACCAGTTCCACCTTGTTGAACTGGTGGACCCGTATCACCCCGCGCACATCGCGCCCCGCCGACCCCGCTTCGCGCCGGAAGCAGGGAGTGTAGGCTGCATAGTAGATAGGCAGTTGGCCGGCGTCCAGGATTTCGTCGCGGTGCAGGTTGGTCAACGGCACCTCGGCGGTGGGGATGAGATAGAGGTCGTCCGAGGCCAACTTGTACATATCCTCCGCGAACTTTGGAAGCTGGCCCGTGCCTGTCATGGAGGCTTCGTTCACAAGCACGGGCGGCATGACTTCGGTGTAGCCGTGCTCGGTGACGTGCAGGTCAAGCATGAAGTTGAAAAGGGCGCGTTCCAGCCGCGCCCCCAGGCCGGTGAGCACGTAGAAGCGCGAGCCGCTGATCTTGCCCGCTCGCTCGAAGTCTACCAGCCCCAGTCGAGCGCCTATCTCCCAGTGCTCCTGAGGCTGAAAATCGAACTTTTTGGGCGCGCCCCAGGTGCGTATCACCACGTTATCCTCTTCTGTGCGGCCCACCGGGGTGGTTTCGCTCGGCACGTTGGGTATGCCCAGCAGCACTCCCCGCAACTCATCTTCGACCCTGCTTGTTTCGCCTTCCAGTTCGGAGATGCGAGGGCCGATCCCCTTCGACTCCTCGATAAGGGCGGCGCGCTCGGCGGGGTTGTTGGTGTGGGAAACCTGTTTGGACAGTTCGTTGCGCCGGGCCTGCAATCCCTCCTTGTCCACCAGCAGCGCACGACGCTGCTCGTCAAGGGCCAGCACTCGGCCTACCACCTCTGGGTCGTCGTTGCGGTCGGCAAGAGCCTGTCGCACCCTATCAGGCTCCTCTCGTATCATCTTTATGTCTAACATTGCGTCCCTCCTCATGGAAAAGATATTTGGCAGCCGCTAAAGCAAAACCCCCGCACGGCCATGCGTGAGGGGGCGGGCTGAACTCCGGGTTTAGAGTTCAGCTTAGTGACTGGCGGACTGCTGCTTTTGCATGCCCGGCAGGTACAACAGCCACTCATCGAGCGGACCGTTCTCTAGGTAGCGATAAATCATCTGGTAGACGTTGGCCTTCGGTTCACGCGGAAGGCGTGCCAGGGCCATGCGGGCTTCAGCTACGGTTTTGCCGCCCTTGCGATGGTTGCAGCCTCGGCAGGCGCTTACAAGGTTCTCCCAAGTGTGCGGCCCGCCCTTGCTGCGAGGGATAACATGGTCCAGGGTCAGGTCGCGAGTGCGAATGCCGCAGTACTGGCACGTGTAGCTATCTCTGACGAAGATTTCCCGGCGGCTGAGGCGGGCGCGCGGCTGAGGTCTCCTGATCAGGTGTTGCAGGCGGATAACCGAAGGGCAGTGTATGCTCAGGGTGGGCGTGTGGACGATCTGATGGTTCAACTCCAACACTTCAGCCTTGCCGCACAGCACAAGCACCAGGGCACGCCGAGCGTTGCACACGTTTAGCGGCTCGAAGTTCTGGTTTAGCACTAATACGGGAGCGTTATTCATCTCCTGCCTACTTCCTCTCTAACCTGTTTATTTTCTCTCCATAGACCTCGCACACACTATGAAATAGGGGAGGGCTGCTTTGCTGCTTCCCTCCTATAGTATTGTACCATGCCTGTGTAGCGGCTGCAATAAGTCTACGGACGGAAAAAGTAGGCGATTTCTACATCTTTCCCTACATCCTCAAGCGCCCATTTCCCAGGCCCGCAATCCGCAATAAACTTCGGCTGCTGTGTTAGAATAGTGGGGAGTTCAAATGAAAGGCGGCGCTATGGCTCTTATCCGCATGCCGGGCTTGATCGATCCGCATGTTCACCTGCGCGATCCGGGAGCCACTTACAAAGAGAGCTTTACCACCGGCACGCAGGCGGCGCTGGCTGGGGGCTTTACTGCCCTGCTCGACATGCCCAACAATCCGGGCAGCCCGGTGGTCACGCCGGAGGCGTTGGCCCGCAAAACAGCCGCCGCCGAGGGCAAGTTGGCCTGCGACGTGGGCTTTTTCTACGGTGCGAGCGCGGGCAGCCTCGGTACTTACGGGCAGGTAGCGCCCCAGGTGTTCGGCCTCAAGCTCTATCTCGACGACACCACAGGCGACCTCAAGGTAGAGGAGCTTGAGACGATACGCAGTATCATGCAGGCGTGGCCCCGCAGTAAGCCGTTGTGCGTGCATGCCGAGGAGCGCACGCTGGCGATGGTGCTTGGCTTGCTGCCCTCTGTGGGTCGTAGCGTCCATTTTTGCCATGTAAGCAGGCGCATCGAAGTCGAACTGATACGTGATGCGAAAGAGCGCGGCGTGCCCATCACCTGCGAGGTCGCGCCCCACCACCTGTATCTTACCGAAGAAGATGTGCCCAGGCTGGGCGGGCTGGGCCTTATGAAGCCGCCGCTCGGCAGGGGCGTTGACGTTGATGCGCTCTGGGCCAACCTCGATGTTATAGATATGATAGCAACCGATCACGCCCCTCATACGTTAATAGAAAAGAGGTCTGAAAACCCTCCTTTTGGTGTACCCGGCCTGGAAACATCCCTGCCCCTGATGCTCATAGCCGTACATGCAGGGCGTTTGACGCTCGACAGGCTTGTACAGATGATGCACACCGCGCCCCGGCGGGTCTTCCACATGCCGCCGCAACCCGATACGTATATCGAAGTAGACGATGCGCGGCGCTGGACGATCACAGACGACAGTTTGTACACCAAATGCGCCTGGACACCGTTCGCGGGCATGCAGGTAGTAGGGGCAGTAGAGAGCGTTACCCTACGCGGGCAGGAGGTTGTGCGCGCCGGCAGAGTGCTCGATACGCTCGCTGAGGGCGTGGCGATCATCCCATTGGCATAAACATTGCAGCTAAAGTACTGGGTTAGTCACTTGGTCTGGAAATAGAAGGAGCTAAGATAATGGCTCGAAAAACAAACGAGCGAGAGGCGCCCTCCGGTGCCGCCAACAGCAACAATCCGATAGCCCCGAAACAAAAGGGCGCTCACGGCAAGAAAGTCGCCAAAGAGTCCGCCCTCCAACAGGCAGCCAGCATGCTTTTTGAGCCTGCCGTCGGCTATACACCGCCGGCCGAGCCTGCCGCCACCGCCATAGCCATGCAGGAGAGCCGGGAAGGTGAGGCGCTGTATCGCGGTCTCAAGAAGATGGAGGCAGAGGCGATGGCGGACCCCGACCCGGAGGACGCGCGGTTCGAACTGCCCCCTGCTAATGAAGCTGTCAACTTACAGGTCAGCGAGCCTGCCATGCCGGTTTCGCCGGTGCAGTTGGCGATGGACGAGTCGCGGGAGGACACTGCGCCGAAGCAGGCGGCCCACGCCGGCGGTCGTCGCGCTCCCCGCAGCCTCGATGAGGAGTTGGACAACGAGGAGGGGGAGGGTGAGAGCTTGGACCAGATGGCCGAGCTGGACAAGATGTCGCGCCTGGACCCCAACTTTGTGACCGACCCGGTGCGCCTGTATCTGCGCGAGATCAGCCGATCGCCCCTGTTGAAAAGCGACCAGGAGCTTGAGCTTGCACACAA
>JBBSIX010000303.1:0-3831 GCA_038231875.1 Chloroflexia bacterium
TCCCATTGACGGTCGGTCAGGTCAGTAGGGTATGTTTGGTTGTTCATACCCCAAGTGTACCCTCTCTCCTACCCGACCGTCACCCCTTTTCAGACAGTCTCTAAGATAGTGGCTAATGCTGCTCAGATAAACACACAGGTGTCAGGACAGACATACACGGACGTCCCGACCGACAGCCCCTTCTACCTGTTCATCGAGCGGCTCTCGCTCCTCAATGTAATGGGAGGGTACCCGTGTGGGGGAGAGGGCGAGCCTTGCGACGCGCAGAACCGCCCTTACTTCCGGCCCGGCAACTCGGTGACAAGAGGCCAGGCTGCAAAGATTGTCGGCAACACCTTCTTCCCTAACTGCCAAACTCCCTGACGAGCAACAACAGTAAGCAGGTGTTCCAACCAAGCCCTAAGCTGTGTCCAGCTGCTCAAGCGGCTTGGCGTTGCGAACGTGGCTGTTGATCGTGGTCAGGACAGCCAGCAGAAATATCACGGCGAGGTAGAAAAGCAGCGTGTTGGTTGAGCCCACAACCGCCAGCAGCACGCCCGCGATTGCCGAGCCTAGCGGCTGGAAGCCATACGCCATCAGCCGAAACGTGCTGTTGACCCGCCCCTGTAACCGCTCAGGGATAAGGGCGATGCGGTAGCTGAACTGCACCACATTATATATAGGCGCGACCATCCAGATCAACGCGGAGATGATGCCCAGCACAAGAAAGTTAGGAGCGAACGGGAACAGGGCATACAAGAAGGTGCTTATCCAGCTTACGGTTATAATGACCTGCCCGAACGTGAAACGCTTTTGTATCTGCCCACCGACCAACGAGCCGACTATGCCCCCCACCGCCGCTATGCTTACCATCAGGCCCACTTCGCCGTCGCTTGCGCCCAGGTTCTTGGCAACTACGATCAATATAAGGAACGTTCCTGAGTTACCGAAGTTCAAGCCGCCGGTGAGAAAAGCCATGTACCGGATCAAAGGATTGGCCCAGAGCCACGCCAGCCCCTCCTTTATTTCCAGCAGCAGGTGTCGCTCCTCCCGCTTGCGCTCGCCCTGAAACTCGGTCTTTATAAACGATAGAGAGACTACCGATGCGGCGTATGAAACAGCGTCAAGGACAAAAGGAAAGGACCGGCTGACGGTCTGAAAGAGGAAAGCGCCCACAGGCGGGCCTGCCAGACTGGCGCTGATGAAACCGGCCTCGTTCTGGGCGCTGGCCTGGGGCAACTGCCGCTTGTCCACCACCCTCGACAGAGCAGCTACTTCCGCTATGTTGAAAAAGACGAAGAAGGTGCCCTCTATAAAGGCGTTTACGAAAAGCTGCGCCACCGTAAGCCGGCCCAGAAAAAAGGCGATTGGTATGCTGGCCGAGTTAAGGGCGCGAAACGCATCACATACCATCATCACCCTCTTACGGTTCCAACGGTCGATCAGCGCACCCACCGGCAAACTAAAAAGCAGGTAAGGCAACGAGCCGAGCGCACCCGCGAACCCGGCAAGCGCCGTGTCGTTGTTGGTGAGCGACAGTATAAGCAGGGGAAAAACAAGGCCCGATATATTAGTGCCCACTGCCGACACCACCTGCCCCGACCACAGCAGCATAAAGTCGCGGTTGCGCCACAAGGAAGGCAGATTTGGCTGCTCCGGCGGCGTTTCTGTTGCCGTTTCGCCGGGGGTGAGCGGTGGGCCGGGACGCAGGTCGCCACCTGTTTCCGGCGTACTCAGTTCGTCCGTTGCGCTCATGCTTTATGCTCCTTTTGCCCGGCGGCGATATTAATCCTGGGAAAGGCTTGAACTATCCAGCGTTTGGCGGCTTCGGGTTGGCCTGCTCACGGCCTCACACATGCTCGGCGCTGTCGCCGGGGGTAAACATCGCGGGCGCGCCGGTGGGCGAGCCTAAAGTCACGTCGCCCTCGGCGGGCTGGGCTGTGGCATTGTTCAACGCCACGCCGCCTGCCGCTACGCTGTCCAGGAAGGCCTTGTCCTCCACCCTCATCAAAGACTGGTTGAACAACTGCCCGAAACTGAATACCACGACGATGCCGCCCAGCACCGCCATCACGACACCCGGGTTGAAAACGGCCCCCGTCGCCCCCGCCACCATGAAGCCGAGCGGCGCCGAGAACTGGGCTATCAAGCGGCGCACCGAAAAGACCCTGCCCTGCAATTCGCGGGGCACTTGCGTCTGCCAGATCGTCTGCGAGTGGGCGTTCATAAAGGGGATGAGAAACACGATCAAGAAGTTGGCGGCTGCCGTCAGCAGGAAGAGGGGCGACAGGCCGTACACTACCTGTACCAGGCCGGCGAGCAAAATCGGTATCACCACGCCATAGACCCGCTTGCCCTTCAACCCACCCCAGGCGCTTATCACCACACCCCCGATAAGCCCGCCCACGCTGCCCACCGTACTGAGCAAGGCCAGAGCCGACTCGAAGGTAAGGCCCTGTGCCTGCCAATCTGCGGCCAGGTTGAACTTGAGCAGGAGGGGTAGGAACACCTCGATAGGAGAGCTAGCGAAGTTGATCACGGTGAAGGTCGCCAGCAACCACAGGAGCGGCTTGCGAAGGCGAATGTATCGCGCGCCTTCCCGCATGTCGGCCCACATGCTTTTCTGGGGCTTCTTGCCGGGCGTGCCCAGGTCCGTCCTTACGGGCGAGGGTATGTACAGGAAGACCAAGGCAGCCGAGGCGATGAAGAAGGTCACGGCGTCCAGGCCGACAGCCAGGGCGCTACCGTCCTTGATGCCCCGCAGAGCATCATCGAAGAAAGGCGGCAAAATCCCCTGCCGCGCCAGGCCGGGCAGCGAGATGACCGTGGCGGCGATGGCGGGGGCCAGTATCGAGGAGAGCGACCACATCGTTTGCATCATGCCGTTGGCGCGGGGCAACTGCTTTTCGGAAACCAGCATGGCATACGAAGTATCAAAAGCCGAGTTGTGGAACAGGCCCAGGGCGGCAATGAACGGCACCAGCAGCAGGAGCATCCAGAGTTGCAGCGTGCCTGTGAGGATAAGCAGCATAAGCACCAGGCTGGCGCAGCCGTTGCCGAAATCGGCCACCATCATCGTGCGCTTACGGTCGTGGCGGTCGGCCCAGGCCCCAGCCACAGGTGCAAGCAACACCGTCAGGGTAAAGAGCAAACTCACCGCCGACAGGGCGAAGGCCAGTTCGGGCTTCTGCTCCTTGCTCGGATAGAGCGAGGTGGAAAGCCAGATCGTAACTGCGAAGAAGGTAAGGTTGCTGCCGAACGCCGATATAGCCTGGGTTATCCAGATGATAACAAAGGTACGAAAGCCGTTGGGCGGTGTTTCGTAATGGTCTACAGATGCCACGTGCAGGTCTCCTGATGTTATACTGGGAGTGCAAAAAGATTTGCGAATACGCCACTACTTCGTTGCTTCGTTATATCTCGCATGCGGATGATAGCCTTACTTGGGCCGCATGTCTATCGGTCTCTAGTTGTAAGTGTTGAGGGGTAAACGGTCGGACTTAGAGGGGACAGTAGTCTGTATGGGCCTGAATGGGGCTATGCCCAAAAACCCCCGTACCATTTACTCCAGCTAATCCAGCTATGCTACGCTGCCATAGCGGGCAAGTACCTCCATACTACACATTATCATTCTGAGCCTGAATTGGGCGTAGCCCAAGAACTGAAGAATCAGTACGCTAGTATGACAGTAGGGCTGAAAAGTGCCATGCCTTCCCTGCAAGGAAGGTACTCTGCCCCTATCTATCATGCTCCACCGGCTGATGCTTCAGTTCTTGGGCTATGCCCAATTCATGCTCCTCTGAAAATAGAGAAGGGTAGGGGCACGGCGCGCCGTGCCCCTACGGACGCGCA
>JBBSIX010000304.1:0-3782 GCA_038231875.1 Chloroflexia bacterium
AGCGTGCTGGCAAGGCGGGCGGCCGGCTCCGCACCGAAGCGGCAGGTGCTGATCGCCAACGTAGACCAGGTGATAGTGGTGTTCGCGGCCCATACCCCCGAACCGAACCTGGCCGCGCTGGACCGTTTTCTGGTCGTGGCCGAAGCCAACCGCCTGGACGCGCTTGTTGTGGTCAACAAAACCGACCTTGAGGATAGGCGCAAACTGCGGGCGTTGTTCGAGCCTGCACACAAGGCGGGCTATGCGGTTTACTACACCAGCACGAAGACGGGCGAGGGGTTGGACGAGTTGCGCCGGGCGCTGAGGGGCAAGGAATCGGTGTTCGTAGGGCCTTCGGGCGCGGGCAAATCGAGCCTGCTCAATTCCCTCTACCCCGGCCTCAATCTAAAGGTAGGCTTGGTCAGCGAGGCATACGGCAAGGGGCGGCACACAACGGTGGGAGGCTATCTCATAAAGCTGCCCGACGGCGCGGCGGTTGCCGACACAGCCGGCCTGCGCGAAGTGGGCATCTGGATGGTCCCCCCTGAAGAACTGCCCGACTGCTTCCCCGAGTTTCGCCCCTACCTCGACACCTGCCGCTTCAACGACTGCGCGCACCTTTCCGAGCCGGACTGCGCCATCACCAGCGCGCTGGCAAAGGGCGAGATAGACCCCCTGCGCTACGAAAGCTACGGCAAACTGCGGCAGGAAGCCGAGGAGACTTTCCCACGCTGGTAGCCGGGTGCGAAGAAACAGCTACTGTTTCCCGCAGTAGGGGCAGGCGGCCCAACGCACGCTGACGGGCCGGCCGCAGTTACCGCACTCATCTCGCAGCTTGGTGCGGCAGTGCGGGCAGAACAGAAAGTCGGGGCTGACGCGGCGCTTGCAGGATGGGCAAATCTCGCTGTCCTCTATGTCCTGCAAAAGATACTCCTCCTCAAGGGCGCGCTCATACGCTTCGGAAAGCGTTTCTTTGGGCTTGAGTATGTTGTAGATGATAAGGCCGGCGAACGGCACAAGCACCGCGAGAGCAACGGCCAGCACAATGGAGATCACATCGCGGGTGCGGGCCGTTCCGTCGCGGAAGGTCCACACGATGCTGGCAAAGTAGAGCGCCAGCACGTAGGAGCCTGTGCAGGCCAGCAAAATAGATAGTATTGGACGTATTGCGTCCAGTATTTCGTTCATTGAGATTTTGCCCTCGAAACAAAATAGCCGCGCTTGATGCCGTCAAACGCCCGTATACGCTTCTATGCACCACAGTAAAGCGGCCACAGCGCAGGCTTGACCGCTTCTGCATCTATTATACACTTTGCAACGCCAAACGTGAACCGGCTCACAAAGGCTCGTACCGCTCCACGTCGAGCACCCACACGGTGGCCCCTCCTACCTGCACTTCGATGGGTCGAGGCATGTAGAACTCGGTAGGATCGAAAGCCGAGGGGAAGGAGGAAACGTATTCGTCGCGGGTGCGGCAGTTGGCGGCCAGCAGGTCCAGCACAGCCTGGAACTTATCATCCTCCACACCTATCAAATAGGTAGAATTGCGCTCGCGCAGAAAACCGCCCGTGCTGTCTACTGTAGTAAAGCGCACTGCGTTCTCGACCAGGGCGTTGCCGAGGCGTATCGTATCCTCGCCCTGCACTACCGCGATAATTCCCTTCATCTTTTCTCCACAGTCCTTAGTCTTGCCTGAATATCCTGACCCGCCGAAACGGCTCTTTGCCCCGGCTGATCGAGTTGAGATTGTAGCGTTCGGCCATCTGGTGCTGAATCTTGCGAATTTGCGACGACTGGGGGGTTAGGTCTACGTGTTGGGCGGTTTCCATCACCTGGGTAATAGCGTCCTCCGTCTCCTCCAGCGCCGTCGTCATCGGATCGGCGGGCAGAGAAACATCGAATATGCCGGCCAGCGCCTGGCCTATTTGCGCCTGGGTGTTGCTTTTCAGCACGAACACCGGCACGCCGTCCTGCTCGGCCTGGCGCAGCATATGGGGGCTTTTGCGGTAGTAGTTCTTGAGGGTCATCACGATGTCGGCGTTGTCAATATCGCGCACCAACGTGGTGGGAACCCGCAAATCCTTGATGGACTGCTCAAGGCGGTTGCGGCTCACCCCGAACGGATATATACGCAGAGGCTTGTTGGAGGTAGCTTTAGAGGCGATACGCATCGCCCCTGTTCCCATGCGGTTTGCCTCGCGCTTGCGCTCCTCCTGCTGGGCATGAGCCGGCTCGCGCTCGTCGTACAGGGCGCGCTCGAACTCGACCTGGGGCGGACCGGTTGGTGCGCCCGTGCCGGCGGCCGGCGCAGCCTCAACCTGTCCGCCTCCCACGAAAGGGCGGCCTCCACTGCCTCCGTTACCGCTGTTACCGCCGTTGCCTCCCATCAGGCGCTCGCCTCGCACCGGCTGGGGCTGCGAAACGTTGGGAGTCTGCCGCCTGGGTGCGCTTGGCGCGCCGAACCCTTGTTGAGCGCCGTAGCCGTAACCCTGGCTGCCGCGCCTGCCGCCTGCCGGTTCGCGGCGCATGCTTGGGCTGTTCGACCGCTCGCGACTGGGCATGGCATAGGCGATCTCGGTATGTATCGAGCCGTCGCTCTTGCGGGTGCGTATCTCCGGCGGGATAATATCTCCGCGCAGCAGCGAATCGACCATCTCGGCAACGTCGCGGTACACCGCCACCCGCTCGCGGTCCAGTATCTCCACCATAATGTCGAAGGTGGGCGGGGCTTTGCGCTCCAGCACCGACTTCTGCGTGCCTCGCCGCCTGGCCTCCTCGTCGCTGAGGGTCACAGTCTGGATACCGCCCACCAGGTCGGACAGGGTTGGGTTGAGCATCAGGTTTTCCAGGCTGGTGCCGTGAGCCGTACCGATTAATTGCACGCCGCGCTCGGCTATGGTGCGGGCGGCCTGGGCCTCAAGCTCCGTGCCGATCTCGTCAATGATGATCACTTCGGGCATATGGTTCTCCACTGCCTCGATCATCACGGCGTGCTGGCGCTCCGGCTGTGGAACTTGCATGCGCCGGGCGCGGCCAATCGAGGGGTGCGGTATGTCGCCGTCGCCCGCGATTTCGTTGGACGTATCTACAATTACCACCCGCTTGCCCACCTCGTCGGAAAGCACGCGGGCGCACTCGCGCAGCAGGGTAGTTTTGCCCACACCGGGAGGGCCGACCATCAGGATGCTCTGGCCGGTCTCCACCAGGTCTTTGATGATGGAGATAGTGCCGTACACAGCGCGCCCGATGCGGCAGGTAAGGCCCACCACCTCGCCCCGGCGGTTGCGGATGCAGGAGATGCGGTGCAGGGTGCGCTCGATGCCGGCGCGGTTGTCGCCCCCGAACTCGCCGATGCGCCCGATCACGTAATCGAGGTCGGAGCGGGTTACTTCGGCGTTGGTGAGCATGCGCTCCGCGTTACGATAGCGCGCTTCGGGGGTGCGGCCCAGGTCCATCACCACTTCAAGCAGGTCCACGCGGTTGTTGAAATCGCGCAACGGCTGGAGGATACTGGGAGGCAGAGCCGCCAGCAGCGCTTCCAGGTCGTCGGTGACTACATGCTCACCGCCGTCGCGCACTACTTCGTTGGGGTTGTCGGTCGTTCGGTGCTCCTGAGCCAGTATTTGCGCGGGGGCAGGAGCGGGCGTTTTGTCGGTTTGAGTCAGGTCCAGCGCTGGACCTTGATAGCTATCTCTAGCTAGATTTCCTTCATACATGAGGAGAGATCACCCCTTTTTGGGTTTGTAACCGGCCCCGGTCCGGAGCCGGCGCATATAAAAGCCGTACGTGCAATGTTAGTGCAA
>JBBSIX010000305.1:0-3770 GCA_038231875.1 Chloroflexia bacterium
TGTAGACCTCGCCGCCGGCATGGAGTGGTTTGTGGCGGGGTTTGAGAGAGCCACATCACCCACAAGACCGATGCAGCAAGTAACCGACACCCTGCGAGGCTGTGTTTACCAGGCGCACGGAGAGGCTAGGAATGCGGCGCAGGCTTACGTTAGGGCGAATACTTTCTTCCCTATCGGCGGGGAGTACCTACGCACCTCGCGGGGCTTCGGGGCGCGTCATGAACCGGACAAGGCATGGCGCGATGCCCTTATCTCCAAGAGCATGCAACCGCAGGATCCCGAGTTGCACCGTTGGATGGCCCTGCTGCTGGAGCAGTCCGGTATGCAGGCCGAGAGTCGGGTTGAAACGAGCATAGCAGATGCGCTCACGGCTAAAACCGTAGGCCGCAAGTAAGGTTATTCATATGGATGTACAACAGGCGAGCGGTATAGTTGGGCATAGGGCCGGTGTCGGCTCTAAAGCTGCGCGCATGGTCATGCCGCTGGGGTGGGCCTTGCCGTTGGCCCTGGCGCTGGTTTACATACTGGGGTGGTGGAGCGCCGCAAACGACATGGGACTGGAGACGGTGGTGCGCCGGGCCGACTTTGTGTCTACCCTTACAGGGGCGAACATCATTGTAGAGGGTAACGGAGGCCGGCTCTACACCCTGGATACCCAGCGTAGCGCCCAACAAAGGGTGTTGGCCCCCTTTATAAAGTTGGACCCAGGCAGGCTGCTCCCCTACAATCACCTTCCGTTCGAGGCGCTGGTGGTGGCTCCTTTTGTGGCCCTGGGGCTGCCCTACCCGGCCATATTCGGGCTATGGAGCCTGCTGATGCTGCTCGCGCTCATACTGGCGTTGAGGGTGATGCAAAGCGCGCTGCCGGTGAAGGGGAGCATACTACCTCTGCTGGTTGTGCCACTCGTCACCTATCAGCCGGTGCTGCGCTCGTTCATACTGGGGCAGAACTCGCCCCTGGTGCTGCTTGGGCTGTGCCTCACCTTTGCGCTAACACGCAAGCGCCTGGACCTGTGGGCGGGGCCGGCTCTGCTGCTGGTGGCCCTCAAGCCGCAGATACTACCCGTTGTGGGCTTGATGCTCCTGCTGCAAGGGCGGTGGCGAGCCCTGGCGAGCTTCGCCGGGTCGCTGGCGGCTCTCTGCCTGACGGCCATGCTTGTGCTGGGTGTGCAGTGGCCCTTGCAGTACGCCCAACTGTTGATAGGAGTAGCAGGCTGGCAGGACACCGGGGCAATTGACCCCGCGATCATGCACAACTGGCGCGGCTTTGCCACAAACCTGCTTGGCGGAACGGCCCCAGGGCTGGTGATGCCTCTGTTCGGGCTGCTGTCGCTCCTCTCGGTGGGCTTGCTGGTGGCGGCGTGGCTCAAGGGGCGCAAACTCGGGGCCACGCCGGGAGAGGACGGCCCCCTCCCGCTTCGCTCATGCCCCGCTTTCGACCTGCCCCAAGCTCTGGCCGGCATCGTAGCCGTGCTTACTTCGCTGCACTTGAACCCGCACGACCTTACCCTGCTGCTCTTTCCCGCGTGGATAGTGGCCTTCTACGCTCTGTCCGAGGCTTGGAGCAATGCGCGCACCTGGCTCCTCATGTTGTGGGGCGGCTACGCACTTATCCACGTAACCTTCTACCTGGAAATCATCTTCGACAACCCAGCTGTGAGCGTGGTGCCCAGCACACTGCTGATGTCGGCGGCGGCATGGCTCATATACGTTCGCGTGCGGCGCAAGCGTTCGGACATGAGTAGAGGCCGTGTAAACGATCCACTGCACGCGGGTTATAGTTAAACACGAAGGGCGCGAAGTTTTTTGTAGCCGTCGCAGGGTTGTGCCGCTCCCCTAAAGGAGCTTGTACAGGATCTGGGTGGTGGCGGCTGTGGTCAAGCCGTAGGCGAAGTGAGCGCCCAGCGCCCACATGTGGCCCGATTTGGGGATGGTGGTCGGCCCTGCCGACAGGCCCAGCAACGGCAGAGCTATCTCGCTGCCCAGCAGCCACAGAGCCGTGCCGAAGGCCAACCCCCCTAATGGATCGGGTATGCCCGCGCCTCCCCTGAGCGTGCCGTACAGCCCGGCCATCGTCAGGCCGTAGCCCCAGTGTACGCCATAGCTAAGCACCGTCTTGGCCTCTTTGCCGGGATCCTCGCCCGTGACCGCTTTATCCAGGATACGGCCTATCGACGCCGTAGACGATTCGCCCTCTTTGTGGTGCTCCCCTACGAGCGATATGTCGTCCAGCTTGTGCGGGCCGGTATCGCTCGTTTCACCGCGGGGGTCTTTACCGCCGCGAACAGCCGTTGCCGCCTGCCAGTAGTAGCGCATGGCGGTCAACCCCGCCACGCCCCCCGCCACGCCCAGCGCCAGGCCCTTCCAGTGGTTTGCTTCTCCATTCTTGTTCGCCATGTACGTGCCTCCTCATGCTTGCTTCTATCTCTAACTCTATCTCTCTCTTACAGGTTGATCAGCGGCAGGCCCGAGGCTTCGTCCTTCTTCCGCTCAAGCGCTTCAGGCAGCTCGGTGACGAACAGCTCCAGGGTGGGGCGCACGTGGGCCTGTATCAGGTGTCCGGCCATTGCTGTGCCGTCGTGCTTGCTTACCGACAGGTGCGCGTGTATTTTCGGCTCGCCTTCATACACGGAGATGTTGCCCACTAGGGAACCTATCTCCACCTGTTCATTGATGGGTATATGCTTGTAGTCTTTGGCTGCTGGGTCGAACCATGCAAGCACTACGTCCTGAAGCGCGCCGATAGCGGTGAAGTGGCCCGCTTTCACTCCGTTCATGCGAGCAAATGCGATTAGACTTTCCATTACCTCGTCGCCTGTGTCAAAAACGAGCACAAAGCTCCTGTTGCCTTCGTGTTGTTCATCCATAGTGCGAACCTTCATCCTCAATCTCCCATGCGGGCCGGTAAAGCCGATAAGGGCTGATAATTAATCATGGGCCGGGTTGTTGGTGTGGGGCTTCTTGCCCAGGTCATGCCAGCTTTTTTCCGCGACGTCAATGCCGTAGTGGTCCGCCGCCTTCTTGATGTTGGCGAACGCATGCGCGGTCCGCGTCGGAAACGCCCTCGACCTGATCGAAGCGGGCATGGCGTTCTTCACGTGAGAGGCATCCGTCAGAGGCTCTTTGCGCTGCTTGGGAAAAGCGAACACGCTGTCCGGCAAGTCGTTGCGGTCGCTACTGCTCAGTTCTCCATGTTCGGTGTGTGCTTTCCATGTAGTTTCGGCCATTTTAGTCTCCTCCTTTTGTTTGCAGTGAAAGATTCCATGAAGTTCTGCTACGCGACACAGCCTAGCGAAAAATCGCCGTCAGCACGCCAAGAACCGCACACAACACTAAGAACCCCAGTATGAACCAGGGCCACCTCGCTCGTTTGTGTTCGACTACCTGTGGGCTTTCGTCCAAATTATGACCTCCTAACGCTTCCGTTTGTCGCCTCGTTTGCGAGGAGCTAGGGGACAAACCCCTTACACAGCCTCTACGATCTGCAGGACAGAGAAGGCTCTAGTTGCTGCCGGCACACACTGCTGCGCTCAGGATGGCGTCCTCGGCACGTTTGAGCATACGAAAAGAGAAAAAAGACAGACCGAATCCTACTTTAGCAAGTAAGGGGCCGGCATGGAAAAGAAGATGATTTAGGACTTTCGCTCAGGCACTGTAAAAAGCGGTGATGTGCGGATTACGCAGTTCAGCACGCAAGTAATCACTGAGCAGGTCAGATTGAGCACGATACAGCGACTTGCCGAGGCGTTGGGCAGCCACCTTGAGAGACAA
>JBBSIX010000306.1:0-3738 GCA_038231875.1 Chloroflexia bacterium
ACCACATGCAAACGGTGCGGAAGTTGCCCACCCGCCTGTACCAGTGCATCACGCGGGACAGCCCCTGCACCCGCGTGGCTACCAGCATCTGCGGTAGGAACCAGCCGCCGGAGAGGATCGCAGGAAGCAGCCCCACCAGCACGTTGGGCGCGCCCAGCCGATTGATAAACCAGGCCAGCACCAGCGACGGGGCGATCAACGCCTCTACAAGGGTGAACATCACCCCGTTGAGCACGCCATAGCGGAAGTTCGGTCCGGCGTGCAGTGCGGCCTCGTGAGACAGCCCTTCCACACGCTCCGAGGTCGAGCGGCGAGCGGTACTGCCGACCAGTGGAATCCGGCTCTGTACGCCCCGCCGCACGCGCCTGAGACGCACCAGCCCACGACCGATCTGCACGTGGGGGTGCAGGGTGAGATGCGCCTTGCGCTCGCGACGCAGCCCACGTAGGGTGGGGCGACCGAGCGGTTTTGCGCGGGTCTTGCGGGGTACCCGGATATGCATCAGCCTTCTGCTTGGGCCGTCTCCACCGGGTGCATCTCGCCCCAGTTCGTGCCCACCTTAACCTCGGCTACCAGAGGAACCCGCAGCTTCCACGCGCCCTCCATCGTGCGGCACACCAACTCGCTCATCCGGTCAAGCTCTGAGGCCGGCACTTCAAGCAGCAGTTCGTCATGTACCTGCAATAGTATTTTGCTGCGTAGCTTGCCGGCGACCAACTCATTGTCGAGGCGGATCATAGCGATCTTGATGATGTCGGCAGCAGTGCCCTGAACGGGGGCATTGATCGCCATCCGCTCTCCCGCCTGCCTGATCTGTGCGTTCTTGGAGCGCAGTTCAGGGGCGTAGCGCCGGCGGCCCAGCAGGGTGGTCACATAGCCGAACTCGCGCCCTTCTTTGAGAGTGTTGTTCATAAAAGTGCGAACGGCAGGGTAACGCGACCAGTAAAGCTCGATAAACTCACTTGCCTCTTTGGGCGAAAGGCCGGTGTCGCGCGCCAGTCCATAGCTGCCCATGCCGTACAGCACGCCAAAGTTCACCGTCTTGGCGAGGCGGCGCATATCGGGGTCCACCTTCTCTATCGGCACCCCCATAACCTCGGCGGCGGTGGCGGCATGTATATCCAGCCCCGCATCGAACGCCTGCACCAACCGCTCCTCGCCCGCCATGTCCGCCAGCAACCGCAGTTCGATCTGCGAGTAGTCGGCGGCCAGCAAAAAGCTCTCCTCGTCGTGGAAAAGCTGGTGTTTGCCGCTATTGTCGGCGATAAAAGCCTTGCGAACATCCCGGCCCAGTTCGGTGCGGATCGGGATGTTTTGCAGGTTGGGGTTGCTTGATGATAGCCTGCCCGTCGAGGCCACCGTCTGGTTGAACGAAGTATGCACGCGGCCTGTATCCCGCCGCACCAGCAACGGTAGGGCGTCAATATAGGTGTTCTTCAGCTTGATTAGCTGGCGGTACTCGATAACGCTGTCTACGATAGGGTGCAGGCCCCGCAGAGAATCAAGCACCTCGCGGTCGGTGGAGAAGCCCTTCTGGGTGCGCTTGCGGCCCGGCAACTGCAACTCCTCAAAGAGCACCGCGCCCAACTGCTGAGTCGAATTTATATTGAACTGGTGCTTGGCCTCGGAGAATATCTGCTCTTGAAGCTCACCCAGCTTTTCGTGCATGATCGTCGAGAGGGTTTGCAGCCAGGGGGTATCAATCGCAACGCCTGTAAGCTCCATGTCGGCCAGCACCGGCACCAGAGGCATCTCCACATCCACCAGCAACGCCGTCAGGCCGTCTGCGTCCAGGCGCGGGGCAAACTCGTGCCGCAGCCGCTCGGTAACAGCCACATCCGCCGAGGCGTACTTCGCGGACTGTTCCACAGGCACATAGTCCATCGTGATTTGCGAACGTCCCTTGCCGATCAGCTCGGTGATCGGCACCATCTGCACGCCCAGCTTGGTGAAAGCCAGGTCTTTGAGGCCCAGGCCGTTCTCGCCAAGCAAGTAGGCGGCTATCATCGTGTCGTAGCCTAGGCCGTCCACCGGCAACCCCGCGCGCGTCAGCACCTTGATGTCGTACTTGAGATTGTGGCCGTCTTTGGGGACCGAACGGTCCAGCAGCAACGGCCCAAGCGCCCGGCGCACCGTCGCCAGGCTCAACTGCCCGTCGCTCATCTCGGCGGGCTTGCCCTCGTCCGTCACAGTTACGTGGCCCACCGGGATATAGTACGCCTCGTCCACCTCAAAGCCGGAAACGGCGGGGGCAATGGCGATGCCCACCAGTTGAGCCTCCATATCGTCTTGCGAGGTGGCCTCTACGTCTACGGTGAAGCGCCCTGCGCGGCGTAGCCTCTCCACCAGCGCATCTAGGTCCGCCTGGTCCGTCACCACCGTGACGTTGGCGGGGACGCCGGCGAGCAGGCTCTCCTCAGAAGTATCGAGTGCGGAGGCTGCCGAGCGTTTCGCACGGTCAACTCCGGCGCTCTGAGGAGCCGCCTCCTCGCCACCGTCACCCTCGCGGGCGAACATGCCCAGCTGTACCGCCCCACCGGGCGCGCCGGAGGAGCCGGCTTTGTCGCCCGACGGCTCCTCCTCTTGGCCTTCGGCCTCGGCGGGCAGACCTGCGGCTTTCCGCTCCAAAATAGTCTCTACCTGATTAACTTTGTTCACCAGGCTGCGGAACTCAAGCTCCTGGAACAGCTTCAACACCGTCTCTTTGTCGAAGCCGTGACTGCGGCTCGCCTCAAGGTCGAGCATCACAGGCACGTCGCACACGATAGTCGCCAACTCTTTGCTGCGCCTGGCCTGCTCCGTATGCGCCTCAAGGCTCTCGCGCTGCTTGGGCTTAAGCTCGTCCAGGTGGTCCAGTATCGCTTCGAGGCTGCCGTACTGCGAGAGGAGGGCCGAAGCAGTCTTGTCGCCGATGCCCGGCACGTTGGGTATGTTGTCTGTCTTGTCTCCCACCAACGCCTTGTAGTCGGGGACCAACTCCGCCCCAAAGCCGTAGCGCTCCTCAACAGCCTCCTTGTCGTAGATGCGCGCCTCCGAGAAACGCTGCCGGTAGCCGCCGGGGGCGATCATACGCACATGGTCGGTGACAAGCTGATGCTGGTCGGTGTCGGCGGTGAGGATAAAGGTCTCAAGCCCCTGCTTCTCGGCCTGCCGGGAGAGCGTACCGATCAGGTCGTCGGCCTCATAGCCTTCCATCTCGACTATTGGGATGCCCAACGCCTCAACTATCTGGCGCACGCGGCCCATCTGGTCGCGCAGGTCGTCGGGCATAGGGGCTCGCTGGGCTTTATAGTCGGCGGAAGTCTCGTGCCGGAAGGTGCGGCCCTTGTCGAAGGTCATCACGACATACTCGGGAGCCTGGTTCTTCAGCGTGTCAAGCAGCATCTGAGTAAAGCCCAGCACTGCATTAGTGGTCTCACCGCTGGAAGTCCTCAGATCGGGCGGCAAGGCATGGTAAGCACGGTAGACGAGCGCATGCCCGTCCACAAGCACCAATTTAGGCCCGTCTTGTGCCTGCCGTTGCGGCTGCTGTTCCCCGGTTTGCTCGCTTTCCGCCTTCTTGTCCGTGTCGGTGGTCGCCACTGTACAGCTCCTACTCCTCAATTTTGCCTATCTTCTATTATACTGCTTTCCCGGTATTTTGGGCACGGAACTCGCCCCCGGTTCCATACCCACCCCCATTTGTGATAAAATAAAGGGACGACCTCTACAAGCAGGTGAACCCTGGTACTCTACAAA
>JBBSIX010000307.1:0-3736 GCA_038231875.1 Chloroflexia bacterium
ACGCCGGTGCCTGGGGGGGACGCGCCCCGAGGGATCGCCCGGGGCGGCTTTCGCCGCGGCGGCCGGGTGGGGCTCCCACCGGGCGCGGCACGCCTTCCGCCCGTGGCCCACAAACGCGACAGGGTCGGCGGCGATTGTCTCAAGCGCCTGCCGGTAAGCGTAACTCTGGCGGTCGGCCTGGTTGGGTATCGCCAGCAGATCGGCCTGCAAGCGAGGTTCGTCCCGCACCCCCACGCTTGCAAGCCATAGGTTATACCCGCCCGTGGTATCCACCGGCACGAAGCTGTGGTACGCAACGTAGTTCCGCACCGTCCAGGGCAGCAGCGTAAGCACAAAAGCTGCCGCGAATACTGACGCCGCCACCGTGCGATGCCAACGTGCGGGGTAGCTTCCCCACGCCAACCAGAGCATGGCGACCGGCAAAAAGGCAAGTGCGGTAGCCCTGGTCAAGGTAGCGCCTCCCAGCAACACGCCCGCCGCCAGGAGCCGGCTCAATGCTCGCATGCTCCAGCCGGCGGCAAGCGTTTCGCGTGCCTGCACAAGGGCCGGCAAAGACCAGCAAAAAAGCAGTACAAACAGAGTTTCGGAAAGCAACAACCCCGCGAATAGCGTAAACGGCAGATAGAGCGCGCCCAACCCCACCGTCCACCGCGCCGCCGTTCTCCCCCCCACCCTGGCCGCCAGCCAACCCAGCGGGGGCAGCGACAGAACGCTTAGTAGAGCCTGCACTATCAGCAAGCTAAGATATACATACGCCCCGCCCCAGGCCCGCAAAACGCCCCCCAGGAGCAACACATACAGTGGAGGGCGCACCCAGACGAAGCTGTCGTAGAAGGAGAAGCCCCTCCCCTCCGCCAGCATGTGCGCCGCGCCAAAGTACTCGCGCTCGTCTATGACGAAAGTGGGCGGCATGTGTCCATTCGGGTGCAGGGCAAGGTTGTACAGCACGCGCACCGCCAACCCGATCAGCAAAAGCAGCCACACCAGCCGGTCGCGCCGCAACGAATAAGGGGCAGTGGCGTTAGTGGCGTTCAGCACATCGGGAGTTGGAGACGCGCCTATCACACTGTTCTTGCCCGTTATCCCTCCTGCCTCCCCCAAAGCGCTGGGGCTCACCTTTTACTTTTCACGCCTCACCCGCCTCCTCTTGCGGCGGAGCGCGGCCCGGTAAAGCTGCTCGAAGGTGCGGGCAGTGGCTTCCCAGTTGAGTTCATCTTCAACGCGGCGGCGGCCGGCTTCGCCGTACTGGTGGCGCAGGTCGGGGGCGCGCAGGAGCAAGTTGATAGCCGCCGATAGTTCGCCCGGTTGCTTTTCGGGCACGAGCAGGCCGTTCTCCCCGTCCTTCACCGCCAGAGGCACTCCTGCCACCGCTGTTGCCACCACCGGACGCGCTGAGGCCATCGCCTCAAGGAGAGTATTCGGCAGGCCGTCCACGTTGCCCGATTGGTCCACTACAGAGGGCAGAACAAACAGGTCACAGCCGCTGAAGTAGAGGGGCAGCTTGTCCCGCGAAATCCAACCGGGCATGAGCACCGACCGTTCGACCCCCAACTGCTGTACCAGCGACATGAGCCGCTCCTGTAGGTCGCCCCCGCCCGCCAGCACGATCTTAGCGTTCGGGTGCTCGCGTAAAACGGCGGGCACCGCCCTGATGAGGTACTCGAATCCCTTCTTATAGACCATGCGCCCTACCGCAAACACAATAAGGGCATCGTCCGGCAAGCCTAATGCCTTGCGCAGCATCGGCCCTGCCCCCTCGATGCGCGTGAACTTGCCGGGGTCCACGCCATAGGGCACGAGCCGGCAACGGTCGGCGGGCGCGCCCAGGCGAACGGCACGCAGCCGCAGGTCGTCGCTGGGGGCGGTGATAGCGCCTGCGGCTCGGAACACCCGCTTCGCCACCTGGGTTATGGCGCGGCTCTGCTCGGCGAGGAACACATCCGACCCATGCAGGCTCACGATCAGGGGCAGCCGCCGCAGCCGGGCCGCAATCATCGCTACCGGGCCGTTGGGAACTACCCAGTGTGCGTGCATAATGTCAAACTTTATCTCTCGTGTGAGCCTCAGCAGCGCCCACAAGCTGCCTGCAAACACCACCGGGGTGAGGGGGAAGATCGCTCCCTTGACGCGCACGTCGGCCTCCAGAGCCTCTGCGTAGCCCCAGATGTTGAGGCTCTTGAAAGGGCTGTACTTGAAGAAGTGCAGATGCACTCCCTTCTCCACCGGCGCGCGTCGCAGTTCAGGGTGATAGGGTGCGAGCACGTGTACCTCGCAGCCGCGCGATGCCAGGCTTGAGGCGATAGATTCGATGAAAGGCGCGGTAACATCGCCCTCGTACTTGGGGTAGGAGCTAGTCACCATCAAGATTCTCATGCCACTATTGTACTACAACTTGCCACTATTTGAGGGACCGTATGTATCCGACCAGTGAATCGAGTTCGGTATCGGAGATGCGGTCAGGGCCGAAGGCGGGCATACGGTTCTTGCCGTTGCGTACATAGTTCTTTATCTGCTCGTCGCTGAGGCGTGGGGAGAGTTGTATCAGCGAAGGGCCTGCGCCGCGACCGCCACCGGGGTGGCACGTGTTGCAGTACTTGGCGAAAACAGCTTCTCCGCTCAGGGGCACGGCGGCGCCGCCCGACGGCCCACTGTCGCAGGCCGCAAGTACACCTGCGCCAAGTACGGCGGAAAGGAGGAAAAATGCACCCAAAAGCAGGGTTTTCACGTTTGTCGAGGGCGAATAGATAATCTTCACAAACATCCCGGCTCCAAGCATGTAGATTCAAATACGGCTTGGCGCATACACACAACCGCCGGCGTTCAGTCGGCAGCCTTAGATATTGTACAAGGCACACGCCGGGCGGTCAAGGCGAGGCATGAAAGGTCAATCTGGGATGACCACCTGGTCGAGGCCCTCTGCCGGGGGCGGGAACTGTGGGTTCATCGCCTCCAACGTGTCGGCGACGGTGCGGGCGATCACTAGGTCGCGATACCACTTGTGGTTGGCCGGCACAACGTACCAGGGCGCGTAGGCGGTAGAGCAGTTGTTGACGGCATCCTCGAAGGCGGCCATGTAGCTGTCCCACAAACCTCGCTCCCGCACATCGAGCGGGGAGAACTTCCAGTTCTTGTCGGGCCGCTCCAGCCGACTCTCAAGGCGCTCTTTCTGCTCGTCTTTGGAGATGTAGAGGAAGAACTTCACGACGGTGGTGTTGTTCAAGGTCAGCAGCCGCTCGAAGCTATTGATCAATTCGTACCTCTGCCGCCACATATCCTCAGTCACCAGCCCTTTTACGCGCACCACCAGCACATCCTCGTAGTGGGAGCGATTGAAGATAGTGATCATGCCGCGAGGCGGGGTCTTGAGGTGGTAGCGCCACAAAAAGTCGTGGTCGAGTTCCTCCGCGCTGGGCACTTTGAACGACCAAACCCGGCAGCCCTGGGGGTTCACCCCTTGAAACACACCCCTGATAGCCCCATCCTTACCGCCGCTGTCCATCGCCTGTAGTACGATAAGCAGGCTCTGTTGGTGCTCGGCATACAGGCGGGCTTGCAGGTCGCGGATGCGCTTGCGTTGCCGCTTAAGCTCCTTATGCACCTCCTTCTTGTGCTCATAGTGCTCCGACTCGTTCGGATCGATCTCGGCCAGGCTAATTCGCTCGCCCGGCTCAACCCGATAGCGCGGGTAATCGGGGTCGAGAGGCCTCTCCTCGCCGAGTGCATGCTCAGGCTGGGC
>JBBSIX010000308.1:0-3728 GCA_038231875.1 Chloroflexia bacterium
ACACAGTCACGATCTGGTATCGGGCGGTGCGAGGCTGTCGGAATCTACAGCCGAGGCATTTGCCGCAGCGCTCGCCGAGAAGCGCAAGCAAGGTCGCCTGTGATCCTCACCGACACAGGACCGATTGTTGCGCTCCTGGATTCGGACGATCCCAGCCATATAGATTGCCTAGCTGTGGCTCAACGCTTGCCCGCCGAGCCGCTACTTACGACATGGCCGTGTTTCACGGAAGCTATGTACCTACTAGGGTCAGTGGGCGGCTACCGGTATCAAGCAGAGCTTGGGCGGCTTTACAACGCCGGGCGACTCGCTCTATACGATCTCACGCCTATCGAAGTGAAACGCATGGCTGCGCTAATGGAGAAGTACCGCGACACGCCAATGGACCTTGCGGATGCATCGCTGGTTGTAGCCGCAGAGAGTCTCTCTCTGCGGCAGGTATTCACATTGGATCGCGACTTCTACATCTACCGCCTTGCTAATGGAGCGGCGCTTGAAGTGCTACGGTGAAGCGCTATGGTGATGTGGAGATGCCGTCCGCCAATTGAGGGAAGGAATCGCTGGCTTCGGCCTCTACCGGGGCGGGGCGCGGCTCATCGAACGGCTTGGCCGGCCCCGACAGCAGCATCAAACTGAGCAGCGCCAGCACCACCTGATACGGAACTTGGAGGGTGAAGCCCGCGTACAGCAGCAGCAGCAAGCCCAGCCCGGTATTGGGGCTTGCCGCCCGCGCCCTCTCCCCCCGCGCCAGGAAGCCGGTCAGCACGCAGTAGAGGAACAGCATCAGTGCGATGGCGTACAGGGGCCAGGGCAAAAACAGGTTGAACCCCAGCGACCAGATGGCAAACACCCCCGAAAAGCCCTGGTCGAACACCGCATCGGCCACATTGCCGGCCGAAAATAGGGCCGCTGCTGCTACCGGCAAGGTCCAACGCCCTACATGCCGCCACTGCCCGTAGGGTACAGCCACCGCTGCGAAAAAGGCGAACGGCGCGGCCACTGCCGCTACCTCCCCCAGGTTCAGCGCCAACAGGGGCGCGCCCAGCAACGGTTGGCCTCTTGTGCTGAGGGCTTGTTGGAGCACGTAGTAGAACCAGCCGCTGTAGCCCACCGCCACGCAGAGTATGCCGAGGCGCAGAGATAGGCTCTTGCCTCGGGCCGGCATACCGTAGAGCGCGATCCACCAGGCGGCCAGCAAAGCAAGGAGGTTGAACAGGACGTTGAGCCAGGGGAGTGTAGGATAGAAGGTGTGAACCGCCGCCAGCAGCCCGAACACCCCCAGATATAGGGCGAGGGCCGTGTTACCCGCGCTCCGCTGCCGGACGGAGAGGCTGCCCGCCTTTACAGCCGAGAGCAGGTAGAGGGCCAGGGCGAGCAGCATCGCGGGCGACACGAGAGCGAGGCCCGTCCTCCCCAGCACCTCGATTATCTGTCTGGGCGCGCCCTCCAGGTTGGGAGCCGCCGCCATGCGCGACACGGTGCGCCCCAACGACCATTCCAACCCTCCCACCAGCATCAGCCCCCACGCCAGGTAGCGCCCCAACCAGGCGATTTCGTCGGAGGCGGGCAGGGGTCTCTCTTGAGGGGTGCGGGCGGGTTGGGCAGCCTGAACGGTTCGGATAGCCTGGGGTTTCACGGGCCGCCCACCAGAGCAGTGTCGGTGGCGCGCTCGGCCAGCCCAGCGATAAAGAGCATGCCGATGCCGTACAGCAGCGACTCGCGGCTGGTATTACGACCCCTGGTGAAAGCGAATATGCCGGGTATCGTGACCATAATGGTCACGCCGTACAAGAAGTGTATCAGGCGGGCCGGACGTAGCCCCAGCAGCACCAGCGCCACGCCGATCAGCCCTTCGAGCACGAACAGCCCCACCCCCAGGGCGAGCGCGCCATTATAGTTGCCGTCGGGGGGCATCCGGCGCAGGGCGTTCGCCAGCCCCCACACTCCCACTATCACCGAGTAGATAATGGTCATAGTAGAGAGGGTGCGGTGCGCCTCTGTCAGCAGGGTTTCCATGCTATGACACTGGGATGAAGCCTACCGAGAAGCGGATATACTGGTCCTCGTAGCCGAAGGCCCCGCCCGACACGCCCGCGATGCCGGTTTTCTCGAACAGGGTGAGGGCGTCCTCGCCGGGCTGGAGCTTGCTCCAGTTGTAAATCGTGGTGTGGTCGTCGAGGCCGATCTCCTCAAAGAGGCCGAACTGCTTGTTTAGCTCCTGCAACTGCTCGCGGAAATGATCGCGGCGTAAGGCATACAGCGACTTTATCTTCTCCCCGATCTCCGGGTGCTCGTCGAGCCACTCGACGGTGGCGGTGTAGTGCAGTTGCCAGGAAGCCGGCAGGCCCGCCGTCATGTTGTTCCAGGCAACCTTCAGGATGTCGGCCCACTCGGCGCTTTCCAGCGACACCCAGCCGCACCTGTCGCCCGTGAGCGTGTACACTTTCGAGAGCGAGTTGATATAGAGGGTACACTGGCGGGCGAACGGCGTGTTCATCGCCTCCATGCGCGCCCGGTCCTCCTCGGCCACGCCGGTGCCCACGTAGGCCAGGTCGGCCAGCACAGCCATCTCGCGCCCGTCCTCCTCGATAGCGCGGTATATATCACCGATCTCCTGGGGGGAGTATGAAAAGGCGGTGGGGTTGTTGCTTACCGTCAGGTAGAGCAGACGCAGTTGCGGGTCCTCGGCCAGCAGCCGTTTCAGCTGGTCGTAGGTCAGCTTGAAGTTGCTCTCCTCGGCGGTATGTATCTTCTTGAGTGTTACCCCGGCCACCGCCACTTGCCAGTTGACCACCGCAAAGCCTGGGGCGGGGAAAGCGAAGCTGGGGGGTGCGCCGTACTTGCGGGTGAAATGCAAGCCCAGGGATAGGATGGACTTGTACAGGGCGTCCAGCGCGCCGATGCTGATATAGAGGCGCTCAGAGTCGGTCGGGATGCCCCATGTGCGCTCGAAACGGGCGGCCAGCATCTCGCGGAGCAAGGGGTTACCCACCGCGAACACATCGTACACGCGCATATCCCAGCCGTACTCGTCCAAGAGGCGGCGCTCGATGGCTTCTTCGCGCCGCTTGAGTTTGAGGTACGTCTCACCCGTGCTGATGCGCCCGCCGATCTCCTCGCCGGGCAGGATGATGCCCAACTCTTCACCTATGGTAGTGTAGTCCACGCCGTCTATCTTCTCGGTGATCAGGCGCACATTCACATCGCCTATCGTGCGGTTGGAAATCTCCTGGGCGACGATCTCAGGCGAGATGCCGGCCTTGCGCGCCGTAGCTTGCACCTCGCGCACCATGCGGGCCATCACCCGTATCGGCTCGTGGGCGGTTTTGAACTTATCGCGATAGCGGGCAACGGTCTCCTTGCGAAGCTGCTTGACGAAAGCCGTCTGCTCTGTCTCGCCAAGTTTGCCGTTGGCGGAGGCTTGCGTGCCGACTTCCACGGGGGCGGGGGAGGGCGCGCCGTTGAGTTCGCCCGCGAGTTGTGCCGCACGACTGGGGATCATCATCAAAAATATCCTCCACGTTGAGGTTGGCATGACAAACACCGTGCCGCACCCGGCGGGCAGGCGACGGTTGTGAACAAGCATATATAGGACTTTCGCTCAGGCACTGTAAAAAGCGGTGATGTGCGGATTACGCAGTTCAGCACGCAAGTAATCACTGAGCAGGTCAGATTGAGCACGATACAGCGACTTGCCGAGGCGTTGGGCAGCCACCTTGAGAGACAAC
>JBBSIX010000309.1:0-3711 GCA_038231875.1 Chloroflexia bacterium
ACAGCACCAGAGACGATAGGCCGTCGCGGTACACCTGCAACAGGCTGCTGACCACAAGCAGGTAGGCAAATCGTGCTACAGAATAGTAGTTACTCCGCTCCGACCGAAAATAGATGCGGCACAGCCAGTAGGTTAGAAGAAACGGGACGAGGATCACGCCAATATCCCCAAAGTTCACGTAGGACTCGCCTATATAGGTCATAATCATGCCCGATATAGCCATCGGTCGCCAGGGTTTGGAGAAACTCTTCATGGCATCGGCCAGGCCCGGCTTGTCCGGCCACAACTGCCGGGGAATCGGCAGCGTTATCAGAGGAGCATAGGTTCCACCATAGTAGAACCTCCCCGACTCGTCCACAAGGGTAACGGTGGAGGCCAGTTGGTCGAGGAACTGTTGGTCGCCGTTTTCTCCTACAAGCGCACCGCCTACGATTTCAGTGGAAGCGTTGGATATTTCCTCAATGCTTGCTCCCGATTGCACCAATCTACCAATAGTCTTGAGCGGGTAGAACAACAGCATGACGGTGAGGAGTATCCCCACCATAGAGAGCGTGGGCCACTTCAGCTTGTGTCTGTTGAGGTAAATCTGTATGAGCAAGATGACGGGGATGATAACGCGGAAGCGGTGGTACCCCTGGAAAGCCATGATAAACAGGTAAACTCCCATCGGCATCAAGAGCCACCACCGGAAACCGTACCAGTAAATAAGGGCCAACACCGCCAGGCCGGACCAGATTTCGGTGATAGTGATCCAACTTGAAGACTGCCAATCACCCAGGTTGGCAGCGCTCGCCACGTTCAGGCCGGGCAAATAGACCAGAGCCATGAGGCTTAGAACACCGATTGGGAAAACAACAGCCGACACGCGCCAGATGTGCCCCAGGGAAAGGGTGGGAGCAGGTTCTTCGGTCATGGGCGGCGGGCCGTTCTTCGCCAGGTCGTCCCTTGACGCTTTGATGGAGGCAATTGTGACGGCCAGCAACGCAATGTCGGCGAAAGTACCGGCCCTTATGATCTCTCCGTGCGTGACCGGGCGGAACTGCACCCCCCAGTCGCTGAACAGAGTAATGGAGCCGAGCGCCACAGTGAGTAGGCGCGAGGTGACTGTATAGACGTGGAAGAACAGGTAGATAGAGGTGGCATGCGAAGCCGAAAGCCGCCCGAAGCGCAGCAGCAACACCGTGCAAACCGTCAACAATATTATATCTACGAATAAGGCTATTTGAATATCAGACATTTCTTATCCTTGTACCGGTTCACCCCTATGACCACACGACTCTATGCCCAGGATGTGCTGTAACTATCCGATGACATGGCTACTATATCGAGTATTATACCGCATCGACCATTTTCTTGTAAGCATCGCGGACACCCGCCCTGAAGCGCTCCCAGGTAAAGAGGCCGGCTTGCGCGGCTGCCGCAGCGCCCATCGCCGCCAGTTCGCCCTGGTTGTCAATCCCCCAGGCGAGTCGCTCGGCCAGGGCTTCTGCGTCACGAATAGGTACGATAAAACCGTGTTCACCGTCGCGCATCACGTCCGGCCCACAGGTATGGCTGGTGGTGATCACCGGCACGCCGCAGGACATCGCTTCCAGCACCACAAGCCCAAATCCCTCCGCAAGCGAGGGAAAGACGAAAACGTGGCTGCCCGCTATTTCTTCGGCGAGGCTGCGACCCGATAGCCCCTGCTTGATCTCCACCTCCACATCCGCGTAGGCTGAGAGCAGACCTCGGTCTATGAAGCCGCGAGCGCACACCACTAATTGAACATTGCGCGATTTCAGCAAGCGCACGGCCTCAAGCAGATAGGACAGACCTTTACGCTGTATCAGGCTACCCACATAGACGATGCGGAACGGCCCTTGCGTGGGAGGCGCGGCGCTTCGTTGGAGGAAGGTGCCGCCGGCAACCCCATAGGGTACTACGTGTATCTTGTCTCTTTGGATGCCGCGAGCCGCCAGGGTGTTTGCGGCAAAGCTACTGGTGGCGACCCAGCCGTTCGCCAGGTCAGGCTCGCTCGCCAGTTCCCCCAACTCGCCTGGGGATAGGGAAAGTTCATATTCGGCTTCGAGGGACGCCCTAGCGATGGGCGTCCTCTCTATCTCCTCAAGCAAGATGTTCCGCAGGGTATAGGGGTCGGCCTGAATTTGGAAGAGGAATCTGTAGGGAGGTTGAACGCCGCCCGGCTGGAACGCGGCGTGAGCATAGTAGTTGTAGCAAAACAGGGCCGCTCCATCGCGCAGAGCCAACTGCCTTGCCCGCCTGCCCAGCGCCCGGTCTTTGTGCCGGTTGAGGCTCAATCTGGGCGCTGCCATCGTAGCGACAGCTAAAGTAGATGCGCGTATATCTACCCTAGTCTTCTTGCTGCCAAGCCCCTCGGAGTATCGCGCAGCCAACAACCTATCGGGCAAGACGCGGCCCAGCGAGCCGGAGAACCATGCCCTGTCGCGGGGCCAGTATACATCGGTAATCAGTGCGTCCAACAACTCACCCTCGTGCAGAGCCAGGGGCAGTTGATACTGGTCGCGTGCCCCTGCCAGGGCTACTACCGCCTGCGGATACCGCTTCACAGATAGAGGCAAGTTCCTCTACGCTCGCTCGGTACGGTTTTGGCCGTTGCGCTTGATGCCTACAACCGCTATGCTGAGATAGGGATAGCCGGTGAGCCTGGTCAAGGTGCGGTCAAGTGGTTGCAGTACTCTAAGAGGGAAAGTAGCAGGCCACGCAAGCTGGGGAACCTTCTTGCCCAGCAACCTCATGAGATTGGTGATCTGTTGGGATACCACCCCGCTGATATAGTCCTCCGCCACAACTTCCAGCCCGTGCTTGTTGAAAAGCGCCCTCATCTCCTCATGGGTATAACCCCATCTTACGTGGCCGCCATCTTCGTACTCGGACAGGTGATCGTCCACCATGTGCCGGTAGTGTTTGTACGGAGTGGTAATAAGCAGTCTACCGCCTGGGGCTAGCCTCGCAGACAGGTCGGCGATGAGCTTATCATCGTGGAGAATGTGCTCGATAGTTTCCATGCAGATCACCTGATCGAACTTCCCCAACTGATCTCCATACTCGTCCAACTCTCTGAGGTCGCCCTCCATAAACTTTATATTAGTCAGCTTGAGCGTTTTCGCTCTCTCCTGGGCAACCTGATTATTGCGCTCGTCAAACGAGATGCCAAGAGAGCGGTTGCCTATCTTTGCAGCATACATCGTGAAAGGCCCGGACCCACAGCCCGCGTCCAGCGTGTGCATCTTGCCCGGCAAGAGTTGACTCTGCAACCACTTCCAGCGGTCATACACACACGGGTCGCCATGCAGCACCGTAGCCTTCCAACCCAGCAGCTTCACTAAACTGTTATTCATAATCTTCGTCAAATCTCCAAGAAAATTTGTACAATAGCCAACCGGCCGGCTAGCCAAGTAACGTTTGGCCTGTAGCATCCAATAAGGGCACGCCTGCCCCATCCAGCAACCACTCTGCCTGGACCGGCGTTCTCTCAACGGACGTGGGAGTCTCCTGTACATGCACTGGAGGATTATCGTCTTGTGTGGGAGTCTGCCTATCCTTTGGAAACGCAAACACAGCGGCCAGGCCGCCAACAGCAGCAGCCGTCGCTCCTATGAAATGCCTGCGTGTGAGACGGATCTCTTTTGACATGATTTTGTCGCCATCCACCTTCCGTCTTGCCTGCGCCCTCTTTTTGCAGCCGGC
>JBBSIX010000310.1:0-3704 GCA_038231875.1 Chloroflexia bacterium
CGCCGGTGAGGGTCAGTAGATTAGGGGAGATGAAAGGAGCAGCCAGCAGCATTAGCCCGAGCGCTCCCAGAGCAGCGTGGTTCCAGTTCGCCTGGCCCTTCCGCGCCGCCAATATGCTCAGGATGATGCCCACAAGCAGTATGAGCAAGTTCAGGTTCATCAGCGATAACCTTCTTTGCCCAGCAATCCGGTTGGCTTGATCACCAGGATCGCCACCAGGGCCAGGAAGATGAGAGCCTCTTTGAGAGCGCCCAACTGAAAGCCTCCCACCACTGTGCTCGCAATTATCTGATCGAGTAGGCCGAACACCAATCCACCCAGTAGAGCACCGGGTATGCTACCCAACCCGCCCAGCACCACCACGGCAAAGGCGCGTATATTGTAGATCTCGAACGAGTCGGGCGTGAAGCTGTACCACATAGAGATGAGTGTGCCTGCTGCTCCGGCGACGGCGGCGCTAAGAGCATAGGTGATCGCGTACAAGTTGGCGACGTTCACCCCCATCAGGCGGGCCGCGTCGGCGTCCATACCGACGGCGCGAATTGCGTTGCCGGTGCGGGTGTATCGCGTGAACAGGTAGAGAGCGCCGGTGATTGCCAGGGCGACGACGAAGCAAGCAAGCTTCATCCAATTGATGATAGCCTCTCCTACTGTGATAGATGCGGCATTATATGCGGGGTTGACGCCACGTTGATCGCCCGTGAAGAAGAGGCGAGCCAGGCTGACGAAGAAGGTCTGAAAGCCGAAAGTGAGCACAAACGTCACGAGCAAAGGGGCGCGCATCACCAGGTTGATAACGTATTTTTGCAGTACGAAGCCCAGCAGGAAAAGAGCGACCATACTCACGGGCAACGTAATAAAAGGGTCAAGCTCTAATTGGGTGAACAGGAAGAAAGTAATAAAGGCCCCGAACATAATGAAGGCCGAGTGGGAGAGGTTCACGATGTTCAAGATGCCCCAGACCATAGAGAAGCCAAGCCCCACCAGGCCGAGCAGACCGCCAAGCAGCAGCCCGTTGACAAGTACTTGCATCGCCATAGCCGCTCTCCTCTTTATGATCGCACCCGGCTACGTACTCTCCTATAAGGGAGTACGTAGCCGAGATTATACGATCTTTGTTACCTCTTATCCCATGCTGGGGAGGGCCACATAAGCTTGTTGCTGGCGGCATCAGCCGGCCAAACGGTCACCTTATTGCCCTTCTGCCATTGCTCAACCACCATCGGTTTGAAAGTGTTGATACCACGCTCATCGAACTTCATGTGCCCCGCGAAGCTCGTGAAATCGGTAGCAGCTATGGCATCGCGCACGGCCTTGGGATCTAGGCTACCGGCCTTCTCGATTGCCTTCTGAAAGACCAGACCGCAGGCTGTTGCCATGGCGCTCTGGTAAGAGGGCGGATTGCCCCACCTCTTAACGAACCCGTCATAGTATGTGCTTGGGGACTTCCAGTAGTCATCCCCCTGGAAAGTGAGGTCCCTGGTCCACTGAGAGCCACCGTACACATAGTCGGCATCGGCCTTCAGGCTATCTTTGAAGTCGGGCAGCGAAGGGCCGACGCTGAAGCCCATACCCATCGGATTGACCGCCAACTCTTTAGCTGCTTTGACGATAGCAACCGCCTCGGCGAAGTGCCCACTATTCAGCAGCAAGTCTGGGTTGGCAGCTTTGGCCTGAGTGACCTGGGCGGTCAGATTGGTTTCTTTGTCAGGATATTTGATGATAGGAACAACAGTCAGCCCCAAATCCTCGGCGGCTTTCTTGGCACCATCGGCAACTTCTACCGAGAAAGCGTCGTTTGCCGAAAGGATCACGACCGTTTTAGGTTTGGGGTTTTGAGCGGCAGCCATCTCAACCACGCCTTTGAGATAATTAGGAGCAGGACTGAGCACGCCAAAGGTGTATTTGAAGCCCTGACTGAATATTTTGAGGGCGGCACCTTCACCCTCGACCATTGGTATCTCGTGCTTTTCGGCTATAGCTGATGTTGATTGGGTATCCGAGGTACCATAGGGGCCAAGTAGGAAGTTGACTTTGTCCTCGGTGATTAGTTTCTCGGCTAGCTGGGCAGCTTTATCCTGCTTGCTCTCATCGTCGTAGTACTTGGTCTCAACCATGTACTTCTTATCGCCCACCTTGATCCCACCAGCCGCGTTGACGGCCTCTTTCCAAAGCTCGTAGCCCTGCTGGGTGAGCTTGGACTCTTTTGATAGGGAGCCGGTGAGGCCGAGAGGCGCGCCAAAGAGGATGGTGCCCGCCATGCTGGAGGAGCCTGCAGGGGTTCCAGCCGCCGGTTGAGAGGTTGGAGTACCTGCTACCATACTCGCCGCTGATGTCGTGGTAGGAGGGGCCTCAGTGGCAGTGGGCGCAGCCGTGGTGCCGCAGGAAGCAAGTACCACGCTGCACGCGGTCATTAACGTGAGCGCTTGTACAAGCCTACCAAATTTGCGATGCGGTCTAAAAGGGTGAATAAGCTCCGACATAGTTTTTCCTCCTTCAAGGGGCACATTGGGGGCAGAGAATTCTGCGAGTCGCCTTGGACAAAGCGATGTTGTCTATTGGCGGCAATTATATTACAACCGCAGGAATGTATGCAAACAGTCAGAGAGCGCACGGGTCTGTTCAAAGGAGGTAACGCTCGCTGCCGTACATGAAATGTCAGATTCTTGGGCTTCGCCCAATCCAGGGCCGAAGGGAGCCAACGCCTAGAGCAATCGAAGCTTAAAAGCCCCTGACTTCAATCATGGGGTGCCTAACTCCAGCTAAGGTGTATAGCACACAGGGAAGAAGGTGTTGGCTACTATCTTGGCGACCTGGCCTCGTGTGGCGTTGGAGCCGGGGCGGAAGTAGGGTTTCGCGTCTTGCGTACACGGTTCACCCGAGCCGCCACAGGAATATCCGCCTATTATGTAGAACCTTGCGAGCTTCTGCACGCCCACGTAGAACGGGCTTGTCTCAGGCACATCAGCGAATATGGGTTGCTGAGGCGCAGGGCGATTTTCACTCGCCTTCTCACTTGCCTCGCCGGGCCTTAGCCGATCTTCGGGCAAGCTGGACAGAGGGCTTGCCTGGACTACTATCTTGGCTATCTGGCCTCGGCTGGCGTTGTTGTTCGGGCGAAAATAGGGCAGATTGGCGATACCGCAAGGTTCGCCCGCCCCACCGCAGGTGTAACCGCTAACTATCAGCCTGGCCGCGAGTCTATTGATGAAGGGGTAGAAAGTGCTGCCCAGCCCGGTGGCGGGCACATCCGCAAACCGTGGGCCTCCTGGGTCTTCACTGTAGCCTGCGGAGTTAGACACAACCTTTGCAAGCTGGCCGCGAGTGATTGGATTGCCGGTGCCGAAAGTCCCATCGCCGTAGCCGCCCAGCGCGTTTTTGCACGAAAGGCATCGCACAAACGGATAAAATGGGTCGCCTGCCGGCACGTCTGGGTAGCTTATGTTGCAACTGGGGGGTGGGCAAGGGGTGCCATTAGCCGGGATAGACTCAAAGGCGGAAGATGCGACGCCGCCGACGCCGCCTACTATGCCGCCAGCCACATAAGCCCTGTTGTTTACCAATCCAACCGCCGTTGTGTAGTTCCTTTGTGTCAGGTAGGAAGGTCCATAGCGCCACGAGTTGGTCTCAACGTGGTAGATTTGCACCGTTGTAGCTGGGGTGGGGGGTTGGGCATAACTACCTGCGAACGCCCATATTTCGCC
>JBBSIX010000311.1:0-3683 GCA_038231875.1 Chloroflexia bacterium
ACGGCACTTTCAACCCTACTGCCATACAGGCGCACTGATTCCTCACGTAGTGAGGCATACAAAGTGTAGTAATTTGTTATTTCCCAACAAGTTCGTACACATAGCTTGAGATGTGGTAATCACCCGATAACCCTCCTTTGAATTAGTTGGAGTAAATGGTCCCCGTGTATACCTGGTGGTTATTCCCCGATGCATGGGACAAGAAGGGAGGGCAGGCACGGGGGGTTCTTAGGCTTTGCCCAATTCAGGCCCCTACAGTTCATTGGCCCACCCCAAGTCTGAACGTTTACGATTCGACGTAAGTGTTCAGACTTGGGGTGGGGTGCCCAAACTGCGAGGTGATCCCCTGGACCGCCGGGGCGGGCATTACGACTGTTCAGGTTGGTGGCGTGCCCAGATGTCGCGAGCTATTGCAGCGGGGTTGGACTGCACACCGTAGCGGGCGAAGTACTGGCACACGCGCAGCACATCGCGCTCGAAGATAGCGTAGGCATCGGCGTTGATAATAGGATCTACCGCCTGGGGGAAGTCTATTAGCTTCACCTCGCCCTGCCAGTAAAGGATATTGTGGGCCGACAGATCGCCATGCACGCGGCCATGCTCAAGCATCAGTTCGATGTTGTGCATCATCCGCTCGAACAAGGGCTGCACTTCCGCCTGCTCCAGAGTGACGCTGTGGAGGATAGGGGCGGGCCAGTCTTTTTCGCCCAGATACTCCATCAGGATGGCGTTTTCGCTGCTTGCGAACGGCCTGGGCACGTCAACCCCCGCTTCGTGCAATAGGCGCATAGTGCCGTATTCGTTGCCGAGCCAGGACATGTGGAGCAGCCCCTGGCCGAAGCCGGTTTTCTTCTTCATCGCCACAAGCTGGCGGCGGCCCCAGGCTCCGTGCCCCGCGCTGTCCACCACATCCCGCCCCTGCCGATACAGCGAGTCGTTACGCAGGTTGCGAAACATGCGCGGGCGGTACACTTTGGCGGCTATCAACTCCACGCCGGTAGTAGGCCCCGCCTGGCAGCAGTAGACGGTGGCCTCTTTGCCGCCCTTTACCTGGCGCAGCACGTCGCTGATAACATGGTCTTCGTAAAAGCCGCTCAGGTAGGTCAGTATCCACTCGCGCTCGTGTTCCGAACCGGTATACGTGGGTGTGAACCCGCCTTTGGCCGCATCATCGTGCTCAACGAGGGCGGACAGCACTTCCTCGCGGTTCTTTTTCGGTAAGGCTTGCTTGGGCTGTTTGCCGGCGGCGCGCCTGCCGGTCTCTATCTCTTCCCGATCTTGCAGGTAGTCCAGGTAGTCGCTTATCTTCATGTTGGTAGTAGGCTCCTATGCAGGTATATAAGCCGCTTTAGTGGGCAAAATAAAAACCGCAGCTTCCAAGAAGCTCGCGACTCAGGCAACAAAAAAACCGTGGTCGCAGAGGAGCGAGCACGGCAGGCCAAGCGGCAAAAGAGCCTACACTACGGAGACACACCCCCCCAAACAAACTGGAAGCACACTGATGTTTGCGCGAACAACTTTTTCCATTGTGCAGCCTCCTTTCTCCGTGTGGGGAGTAACAATACCTTTATTTGATGAGTGTTGGTCGCAGTATAGCAGGCGATGGGCGTGGTTGTCAATCGGGCTGGAGATGTACAAAACAGCCGGCGATGCCCTTGAAAAAAGGCCGATGCCTTGCTATAATACCCCTACAGCGCGGGTGTAACTCAGTCGGCAGAGTGTTTGCTTCCCAAGCAAAATGTCGTCGGTTCGAATCCGATCACCCGCTCCACGCACAAGCCCCACCTGGGGCTTTTTGTTTTGTGCCGAGCACTATCCGGCGGCAGGGGCGGTTTCCGCCGGCCGGTCCGCCTGCTTGCCTACGTCCGTTCCCCCGGCCTCGACATTTATCATCGCCGCCAACTTGTTCGCTAGCTTGACGCTGTAGTTCTGACCCCGGTCTTGCGGGTAGACCTGGAACATGTTGCCCATGTAAACGTTGGGCAGGGGGGTCTTGAGCGGCGGGATGTGCTCCTCGTAGTCGCGGGTCACAATGGGCTGTGCGAAGGGCGCTTTGAAAAACCACTTCTCCTCGATCCAGCTTTCATCAAAATCTGGGTTGAGCCACTTTAGGTGAGGGAGGAACTCGGCCAGCGTTTCTTCGTCGGACTGCTTGAAGTAGCGGTGGGACATCGGCAGGTAGTTGCCTATGTACAGCATTACCTTGCCGCCGTAGTCCTCGCGGGGCATCATGTTTGTATGTTCTACCGCAACCAGGAAGGGATAGCCGGGGTCGTTCATATTGAGCCAATAGACATCGCCCAGCAACGAACGGTTCAACGCCAGGATTGCAACATGCGCGCCCAGCGCCTCGCCCCAGTCGTACTTTTGGCGATAGCTTTCGGGCAGGCCCTCGGCCAGGCGCAGGAACAGCTTGGTGGGCAGGGTGGAGACCACAGTGTCGAAGACGTAGCTATCGCCTTTGTCGGTCTCGACGCGGGTTTTGCCGCCCTCTACTGGGGTGATCTTAGTTACGGCGGTGTTCAGCTTTATCTCACCGCCGGCTTTGCGTACTTCCTCGCCCAATCGGTCGTAAAGCTGCTGGAAGCCGCCGCGCATGTAACCCAGGTCGAAGCTGCGCTCATGTACCCTCGACCAGAACCAGGGCATAGCTATCTTGTCGTAGTGCTCGCCGAACTTGCTCTCCAACAGCGGCTTCCACTGCTTGGTGTAGGCTTCCTTGCCCATCCACTTTTTTATCCATTCGACGGCGGTTTGCTCTTTGAAGCGCCGGTAGTCCCCCTGCGACTTGAGATAAGCAGAGGCCAGAGCCATGCGGAAGCGGGCCACCGGAGACAGCATGCTGTAGGTGAGCAGCAGATCGATGGGGGAAAGCTTATAGCGCTTGCCGCCGTACAACGTCGAGGTGTTTACGTTGTGCCAGCCGAGCTTGTCGCTCAGGTCAAGCTCCTCGATTAGAGCCGTTATCTCCTTGTCGGAGCGAAAGAGGTGGTGGTAGAACTTCTCCAGGTGGACGCCGTTTCCTCCCACAGGGAAACCGGCAGCCAGTCCGCCAAGCTCGCCCTCTTTCTCAATGACCGTCACCTCGGCTCCACGCTGCGCCAACCGCATCGCCGCCGTAAGGCCCAACGCCCCACCACCGAGCACGCCTATTCGCATAGTCTCCTGCTTTCTAAGATCAGTCTTCCGAGTAGATGTCGAGCGTTTTGCTGCCCAGTTTGGGGTCGAAGCCGGGGAAAGGCTTGCGGGTGTCCCACTGCTTGACCTGCCGAGCCTCGTCACGTGTATACACGTCCAGGCCCTGCATGGCATACTGGTCGAACACGGAGGAGTAAGCCCCACCGGGCGCACCATCGTGGCGCATGCCGTCGGAGCCGTATGTGCCGTAATGCACTACAGTTTGGGGGGCTTTGGCCTCGGCGGGGATGATGGTTTCCTGCAAAGGTTGCCACAGGTTGGAGTCGAGCCATTCCTGCTGCTTGCGGGTCCACACGGTCTGCACCTGAAAGACCATTTTCTTCTTACCCCTGGTGATCGCCTTTCTGTAACCGGGGTCGCCCGGCTGCACTTCCACCCAGGAGCCGTCGCTGATTTGCTTTTTCTTCTTAAAAGCCGGCATTTGTAGAATCTCCGTTCAGGTTAGCTTTCAGCTTTGCCTCTGTCCTATATCTGTTCCAACGTAA
>JBBSIX010000312.1:0-3616 GCA_038231875.1 Chloroflexia bacterium
CGCTCGATGAGCACCCTGTGTATATCCAATACTAAGGCGTGGGTCGCGGCTGCATGAGCCGAGGCTCTCACCTTACAACCGATGCACATTTGAACCCAAAACCACGCATTCGGTACTCACAGCAGGCCTGGCGGCTCGTGCCGCTGCTGGTGTTGGGTGTTGTGCTCTTTACAAGTTACAACGCCCTGACCGACGAGCGGCACGCCGATATCAACGGAGTGCCCGGTGAACTTCTGGCCGGGCACAGCATGGGCCAGAGCTTTGTAGCGAGGTATGACGACCTGGCGGGGGTGGCCCTGCAAATCGGCACCTATGGTTGGGGGGGTAAACCCCTGCCCGCCTCTCTGGTGCTGCACCTGCGCGAATCCCCCGATCAGAGTGCAAACAACCTCGATCTGGCTACGGCGCTGGTGCCGAAGGGTACGATTCTGGAGGGCGGGGACAACCCCCTGCACCTCTTTTCGTTCCCACCTGTACACGGCAGCCAGGACAAGACTTACTACATCGAAGTAGAATCGCCCGACGGCAAACCGGGTGAGGCGCTTACCGTTTTCTGGTGGCACAGGCCCCCCGGCGGGCAGGGCAATCCTTACGCGCACGGCACCGCCTATCGGGACGGCAAAGCGATGCAGGGCGACCTGGCTTTCAGCCTGCATTACCAACCGCTGCCGTTCGAGGCCTGGGCGCAGTTGGGGCGAGCGATTTCGGCCAACATGCCTATAGCCGTCATGCTGATGTCTGCGATGTTCGGCTTGGCCGCTCTCGTTTGGTTGGCGCTGCGACTGCCGGTTTTATTGCGCGATCAACAACGGATGCGAAGTTGGTTGGTGCGCTGGTCGTTGCCGCTGGCGCTCGTCATAGCGGCAGGCAACGGGTTGATCTACATGCTGCTTGTGCCTGCTTGGCAAGGGCCGGACGAGTACGCCCACTTCGGGTACGTTGCCCTGCTTGATAAGTATGGCTTGGACGACGGCAAAGTGCAGCAGCTTCAGTGGTGGAACAAAGACCGCGACGACGCGCTTATCGAAGCCGTGAGCGCCTCGATGAACAGGTACGATTTCACCCGCCTGCTCGCCGGCTCCGCAGCCCCCGGTGCGCCGACCAACATAGGGCTGGCCCTCTACTTCGAGTTGCGCCAACCACCAACCTACTACTGGTTGGGCGCAGCCGGCCTGCGGGCTGCGCGCAGCGTGGGCCTCCAGGCCGATCCGTACCAACACCCGGAGAATGCCCTGCGCGTCATCAGGGCCGTATCGGTAGCTATAAGCCTGGTGGTGGTGGCGCTGGCCTGGCTCGCGGGGGCGCTGCTGTCGCAGGGCAAGCAGCCAGGGTTGCGCCTGTTGCTGCCCCTCACCGTAGCTTTGCTGCCGATGCACGCCTTTATCGCCTCGGTCGCCAACAACGACATCTTGGCCGAAGTGGCGGTGTCGGCGCTGTTTGTGTCGCTGCTGCTCCTCCTACGCCGACCCACCGGCCTGCGCGGAATAGGGTTGGCAGCAATGAGCGTTATCTTGGCGGGAGCCGGCATTTTTACCAAATCAACCGCCCTGGCCGCCGCCGCGCCCCTACTGCTTATGGGCTTGTTGGTGTGGGTTGGGATGCTGGTTTCGTTGGCTGTAGAGGAAAGCAGGGTAAGCAAACTGGGCCGGCAGGGGCGAGGGCAGAGTACGCTGTTTGTGCCCTTTGTGCTGGGGGCGGTTGTGCTCCTGTTCGGGACGGCGGCGGCCCTGATGTTGAGCGAGACGCAACAAGACGAGGCAGCTGGGTGGCTGTCCAACCGCGCGACGGCAGCGCATGCCCAACGGGTGGAAACTACATCGGCTCACGAGGGCACACACGTGATGGATTTGGGGTCGGTGGGCAACGTAGCGTGGCAACCAATAGTAGCGCCTATCTACCACCCCGCCCTTACCATCACCTTCTCCGGCTGGGCAAGGCTTGCACCCGAGGCTGGTGATGTGGAAGGCCCGGTCAAGGTGCGCCTCGTTGTGAACGAAGGAGGCAAAGAGGCGGGGAAGGCAGAGGCAATACTCCAACAGCCGGGCAAGTGGCAAGCGCTCACCAGTAAAGCGGCTATCACCGAGAGCGCCGAGCCGATCACTCTGTGGCTCAGGCGCGAATCGGGCACAGGCACGGTGCAGTTCGACGACATGGCTTTGCAGGTAGAGGGGAACACCAGGTCGTGGGACGACCCGGTGTTCTCACCTCACCTGGTCAATCCATCAGCCGAGACGGGTCTGCTTGCTTTGCGGTTCCCGTTCAGCCGCGTGCTGCCCAAAGAAGCTCGGCAGATGGCGGAAGCAGCGCTCAACCCACAGCCGTTCAACAAACGAGCGTTGATTCAATACTATATGGACACTGAGTACAGGTCGTTCTGGGGCATATTCGGCTGGGTGGCAGTGCCCTTGCCGCCGGTCCTGTACAACCTGCTGGGCATTATTGCTCTATCGGCGCTTGCGGGACTGGCCTGGCTGGGGGTGCGCCGCCTGCCGCTCTGGACATGGACCGAGTGGACGGCAGTGACGGCGCTGATTTCCCTAGCAGGCGCCATAGTGATAAGTTGGGCACAGCAGATGGCGCAGTTGGCGACGCAAGGCAACGCTGCATACCCACAAGGCCGCTATCTTTTTGTGCTGATTATACCCATCGTCTGGCTGCTCATGTCAGGAGTGGGAGGCGTCTACACGCCTGTCGTGAACGGAATAAGCCGGCTCCGGCGGCAGGTTCACAACCCCGACCGGCAGATTGAGGAGGCCGGGGCGGAAGTACAAGACGAGGAGCGCCTTGCGGCGGCCTCTCACGTGGGAGCCTGGCTGTGGGTGAATGCTGTGGCGCTTTTCGCGGCATACAGCTTATTGTCGCTGATCGCACCCTACTACTACGGCGGGGGTTGAGTAGAGCGTGGCATGCGTGGATTGCGTCGCCCAAAGCGCGCCGCCGGGGCCGGATAGGACATAAGGATTAGGGAAAGGGCCAAAAAGGGCCATTGCTAAAGCCCTTTGCGACCGGATATAATAACCGTGTAATCCGTAAGGGAACAGCATACGTATACAATTACGTAGCGTATCTCCGAGCGGCAAGAGCCAAATTGGAAGGTAGTAGAGAAAGGAAAGCAAGTGAGATTTCGCCATAGACTCGCAGCACAATTTTGTTCGGCGGTAGTACTGTTGTACGCCCTCTTCGGTTTGGGGGTATCCTCGCCGGTGTCGGCGGGGGCACCGCCGGCTACACCCAACTCGAAGACCGCACCCGACAACAGCGGCATCGCAACTATGCCCCGTGTGGCCGTGGAAATACAGAACATAAACGACAACGCGGCGTTACAGGCTACAGGCGCTTCTGGAGCCAACCTCGCTCGTGTAGTTATATCGTGGGCGGGCGCCGAGCCTACTAGGACCAACCCGCCGACCTATAACCTCGGCACAGCAGAGTATACGATCAACCAGGCAGTAAACCACAATCTGACCCCTCTGATTATCATACTTGACTGCCCGGTGTGGGCTTGCGTTGGCGCTGACGGCCCTCTTTACAGTGGCATGGAAAACGCCGCCGCACAGTTTATGGGGGCAATGGCTACCCGGTTTGGGCATGCACCCTACAACGCCCACTACTGGGA
>JBBSIX010000313.1:0-3588 GCA_038231875.1 Chloroflexia bacterium
CCGGCTTCGGCGGCTACCGTGAAAGCGGCTACGGCCGAGAAGGCGGCAAAGAGGGCTTGTACGAGTACGTGCGCCCCTCTTGGGAGTCGAAAGTTGAAAGTTTAAAGTTGAAAGTAGCTAGTGCTGAGGGCGAGATATCGCCGGTGGTTGGGGCCAATGGTAACGGGCATCACGAAATACCTGATGAAGAGCACGAAGCACTTTCCACTTTTAACTTTGCACTTTCAACTCCCGCGCCTCCCCCCATAGACCGCACGCCCAAGATGTTCATCGGCGGCAAGCAGGCGCGGCCTGATTCGGGCTACAGCCAGCCTGTGTATGGGCCGGACGGCGTGATGCTGGGCGAGGTGGGACAGGGGAACCGTAAGGATATTCGTAACGCTGTGGAGGCCGCGCACGCAGCTTCCGGCTGGGCTTCCACCACGGGGCACAACAAAGCGCAGATCCTCTACTATATCGCGGAGAACCTTTCCACCCGCGCCAACGAATTCGCTCGCCAGATACGCCGCCAGACCGGGGCCGGGCAAGAGGAGGCGCTGCGGGAGGTGGAACTCAGCATCGAGCGGCTATTCACCTATGCTGCCTGGGCCGACAAGTACGACGGCCTGGTGCATCGTACACCCCTACGCAATGTGACGCTCGCCATGCCTGAGCCAATCGGCGTCATGGCGATAGGCTGTCCGGAAGAGTACCCTCTATTGGGCATGGTGTCGCTCATCGCGCCCGCGATTGCGATGGGCAACACGGTGGTAGTAGTGCCCTCCGAGCGGCACCCCCTGAGCGCCACCGACTTCTACCAGGTGCTCGATACTTCTGATGTGCCCGGTGGCGTAATGAATATCGTCACCGGCCCACGTGACACTCTGATGAAAGTGCTGGCCGAGCACGACGACGTAGATGCGGCCTGGTACTTCGGCTCGGTGGAGGGCAGCAAGATGGTCGAGTACGCTTCGGCGGGCAATATGAAGCGCACCTGGGTGAATTACGGGCACAGCCGGGATTGGCTATCGAAGGAGCAAGGTGAGGGGCCGGAGTTTCTCAGGGAGGCGACGCAGGTGAAGAACATTTGGACGCCTTATGGGGAGTAGCGAGGGAGCAACCTATGGATAAGAGAGCCAAACGCAGGCAGTTGGCAACTGATATAGAGGTCTCTTTGTGCAGCAGTATGGCCGCAAGAGCAAGCATATAAACGGCCATGACCCAAATGACCGTAGTTACAACCGACGTACTGAGGAGTTAGTCAAGCGCATGGATCCGATGGAGCTTGATAGGTTGATGCATGCAGCTGATGAAGTGGATGCGTCATACGAACGTGGGCAGCCCATCGAGTAAGAATCAACGCCGCCTGGCATGCTAGTTGCCTGATGTTCTACCACAGCGATGTAGCCATATTCTGAAGCCAGGCTGTAGCATCGTAAGTACAACATAAAAGGGGAGCATAAGATGAAGAACCTGGCATTATTGATACTGCGCGTTACTGTGGGGGCGCTGATGGCGGGACATGGGGCACAAAAGCTGTTTGGTTGGTTGGACGGGCCTGGCTTGGCGGGCACTGGCGGCTGGCTCGGCTCTATGGGGTTGCATCCCCGTAAGCCCTATGCCATTGCCGCAGGCGCATCTGAGTTTGGCGGCGGTGTGCTCACAGCCCTGGGCTTTCTCAACCCGCTTGGGCCGCTAAGGGCCATAGGCGCTATGAGCATGGCAATTGCCACGGTCCACTGGAATAAGCCGATCTGGAGTTCCAGCGGCGGGGCTGAATTGCCGGTTATCAACGCAGCAGCCTTTCTAGCCATAGGCATTGCCGGGTCGGGAGCTTATTCCCTGGACAATCTATTCGGCATAAAGTTGCCGCGTTTCCTGCTCATCCCTGGCCTGTTGGCTGTGGCCGGCACCGTGGCGTATAGTGTGAATGCTATAGCCCAGCAGCCCAAGGCGGCTCCCGAAGAGGCGGCAGGTGGCGAGTCGCAAGCCGGTGAGGAGGCTCACCCTGCTTAGTAATGCTTAGGCCCAGATTATTCACATTCTACGTAGCTGCCTGCGCTGCCTGCCTTACCCTCCTCATCCCCGCCACCTCATCGCCGGTCGCGCTATCCGCACAGCCTGCACGACCCAAAGTAAGCGCGCCCTTCATCCTGGCGGGTGGGCCGGGGAACCAGCAATCGCCCAGCATGGCGGGTGGGTTGCTCGTCTACACAGAGTGCAAGTCGGCTGACTGCGACATCTACAAGGTGGACCTCCAGACGCGGCAGTCGGCGGCTGTTTCTGCGCTGGACTGGGACGAGGATCAGCCCTCAACGGACGGCGTGCGTGTGGTGTGGCGGGACGCTCGTAATGTGGACCGAGCGTATCGTAACAGCAACAACGAGGTCATCAACTTCGACCTGTACGGCCTGGCGCTGCCGGACGGCAAACCATTTACTCTGTCGAAGGCGGCGCAGATGCAGAGTAAGCCGTCAGTGTGGGGCAACATCGTCGTGTGGTCCGATTTTCGGGATGCCAATACACCCGATGACCAGACGGCGGGTAGTATCTACATGATGGACATACCGACGGGGAAAGAAACGCTTGTCTCGCATGCTAAAAGTGCGCAGGTGCGACCCGTCACTAACGGCAACGTGGTGGTGTGGGTGGACTACCGCAACGAGCCGGACCCCAACGGCAAAAACGCCGACATCTACGGCTATGACCTCAACACCCGGCAGGAGTTCCCTATCAGCACAGCGCCTGACACGCAGACCGACCCGCAGATTTCGGGCAACATCGTCGTGTGGGCTGACTGGCGCAGGGGCGACAACACCTCCGACATCTACGGCTACGACCTGAACACACACAAAGAGTTCCCCATAGCCACCGCGCCCGGCAGCCAGATAGAACCTGCTATATCGGGCAACATCATCGTATGGGCCGACTTTCGTAATGAAAAGGACCCGGCGGGCGCTAACCCCGACATCTACGGCTATGATCTCAACACCCGGCAGGAGTTCCCCATCTACGTGGGCCCTGGCCCTCAGCGCAACCCTCGCGTGAGCGGCAACACCGTTGCATGGGAAGACGAGTTGAAGGGCAACCAGGACCGCGACATCATGGGCGCGACCATAAGCGGCATCCCGATAACTCCTGCTGTGCCCGCGCCTCCCGCCCTCCCCGGCACAGGCAGCCGTCGCTTCCCCGAAACGGGCAGAGCAGTCAGCGGCCTCTTCCTTGACTATTGGAGCAAGAACGGCGGCCTTCCCCAACAAGGCTTCCCTATCTCCAATGTCATGCGCGAAACGTCGCCTCTGGACGGCAAGCCATATACGGTGCAGTATTTCGAGCGGGCCGTGTTCGAGTACCACCCTGAGCAGAAACCGCCCTTCAACGTGCTACTATCCCAGCTAGGCACGTTCCGCTACAAGCAGAAATACCCCAACGGCGCGCCCACTCAGGCGGCCAACACCTCCCCCGGCGCGCAGCTTTTCCCGCAAACGGGCAAGAGCGTGGGCGGCCTCTTCCTCGACTACTGGCGCACTCACGGCGGCCTCGCCCAGCAAGGTTACCCCATATCGGAGGAGTTTCAGGAAAAGAGCGACATGGACGGCAATACCTATC